>NZ_JBSHDU010000002.1:29145-221853 GCF_053616475.1 Streptomyces sp. NPDC055815
ACAACCCTTTTCGCTTTTTATCGGGGCGGGGGGCCCGGCGTATTGGGTGGCCCCACCCGGCGGGGGCCCGCCCGGCCACCCACCGCCGGGCGCCCCCCGGGACCGACAGAACCGCAGGTCATCAGCCCTTGCGGGACTTGACCTCTTCGGTGAGCTGCGGGACGACGTCGAAGAGGTCGCCGACGACGCCGTAGTCGACGAGGTCGAAGATCGGAGCCTCGGCGTCCTTGTTGATGGCGACGATGGTCTTCGAGGTCTGCATGCCCGCGCGGTGCTGGATCGCGCCGGAGATGCCGGAGGCGATGTACAGCTGCGGCGAGACCGACTTGCCGGTCTGGCCGACCTGGTTGGAGTGCGGGTACCAGCCGGCGTCGACGGCGGCGCGGGAGGCGCCGACGGCGGCACCGAGCGAGTCGGCGAGCGCCTCGATGACGGCGAAGTTCTCGGCGCCGTTGACGCCGCGGCCGCCGGAGACCACGATCGCGGCCTCGGTCAGCTCCGGGCGGCCGGTCGACTCGCGCGGGGTGCGCGAGGTGACCTTGGTGCCGTGGGCCTTCTCCGAGAAGGAGACGGCGAGCGCCTCGACGGCGCCGGCGGCCGGGGCGGCCTCGACGGGGGCCGAGTTCGGCTTGACCGTGATGACCGGGGTGCCCTTGGAGACACGGGACTTGGTGGTGAAGGAGGCGGCGAACGCGGACTGCGTCGCGACCGGGCCCTCGTCACCGGCCTCCAGGTCCACGGCGTCGGTGATGATGCCGGAGCCGATGCGCACCGCGAGGCGGGCGGCGATCTCCTTGCCCTCGGCGGAGGACGGGACGAGCACGGCGGCCGGGGAAACGGCCTCGTACGCGGCCTGGAGAGCCTCGACCTTGGGAACGACGAGGTACTCGGCGAACTCGGGGGCGTCGGCGGTGAGGACCTTCACGGCACCGTGCTCGGCGAGCGCGGCGGCGGTGTCGGCGGCGCCGTTGCCGAGGGCGACGGCGACCGGGTCGCCGAGGCGGCGGGCGAGGGTCAGCAGCTCCAGGGTGGGCTTGCGGACGGCTCCGTCGACGTGGTCGACGTAGACGAGAATCTCAGCCATGGGACTTCAATCTCCTGCGAACGAAAGGGGCGGTCTGAGCGGCTCGCGGGAGCCTTAGATGAACTTCTGGCTCGCGAGGAACTCGGCGAGCTGCTTGCCGCCCTCGCCCTCGTCCTTGACGATCGTGCCCGCGGTGCGCGCCGGGCGCTCGGCGGCGGAGTCGACGGCGGTCCAGGCACCCTCCAGGCCGACCTCCTCGGCCTCGATGTCGAGGTCGGAGAGGTCCAGGGACTCCACCGGCTTCTTCTTGGCGGCCATGATGCCCTTGAAGGACGGGTAGCGGGCCTCGCCCGACTGGTCCGTCACGGAGACGACGGCCGGAAGCGAGGCCTCCAGCTGCTCGGAGGCGGTGTCGCCGTCGCGGCGGCCCGTCACGACACCGTCCTCGATCTTGACCTCGGAGAGCAGGGTGACCTGCGGGACGCCCAGGCGCTCGGCGAGGATCGCGGGGAGGACGCCCATGGTGCCGTCGGTGGAGGCCATACCGGCGATGACGACGTCGTAGCCGACCTTCTCGATCGCCTTGGCGAGCACCAGCGAGGTGCCCATGACGTCGGTGCCGTGCAGGTCGTCGTCCTCGACGTGGACGGCCTTGTCGGCGCCCATGGAGAGCGCCTTGCGCAGGGCGTCCTTGGCGTCCTCGGGGCCGACCGTGAGCACGGTGACCTCGGCGTCGTCGGCCTCTTCGGCGATCTGCAGGGCCTGCTCGACGGCGTACTCGTCGAGCTCCGACAGCAGGCCGTCGACGTCGTCGCGGTCGACGGTCAGGTCATCGGCGAAGTGCCGGTCGCCGGTGGCGTCGGGCACGTACTTCACACAGACAACGATCCTCAAGCTCACGCCGGCTCTCCTACTGCATCGGTCATAACTGGGCTGCCTTGTTGCTCGCAGCATAGGCGCCTGAAGGGCGGGTTTCCGGTCGGGGCGCCAGACGCCCCGACCCGAATATTACTCGCCAGTACACCCAGTTCGTTACCGCTGAGCAAGCGCTCAGGCATGTGACCTTGCCAACGCGCGGAGAGCGGCGCGTACGGGAACTCTCAGTCGCGCAGCGCGTTGAAGCGGCCGTGGTGGTAGAGGAGCGGCCGGCCCGCCCCGTCCGGATCCCCGGCGACCGCCTGGGCGATGACGATCCGGTGGTCCCCGGCGGGCACCCGGGCCACCACGCGGCAGACGAGCCAGGCGAGGACGCCGTCGAGCACGGGGACGCCCTCGGGGCCGATGCTCCAGCGGGTGCCCTCGCCGAAGCGGTCGGCGCCGCTGCGCGCGAAGGTGGCCGCGAGCTCCTGCTGGTGCTCGCCGAGTATGTGCACGCCGATGAACTCGGCCTCGGAGACCACGGGCCAGCTGGAGGACGTCGTGCCCACGCCGAAGGAGATCAGCGGGGGCTCGGCGGCGACCGAGTTGAGGGAGGTGGCGGTGAAACCGACCGGGCGTTCGCCGTGTGCGGTGATGACCGCCACTCCGGCCGCGTGCCGGCGGAAGACGGAGCGGAGCAGATCGGGAGAGGCCTGCCGGGGTGCGCCGATCGTGGGAACGGTACTGAGCTGGAGGTCCGGCGTAACCGTCATGGAGTTGTCCTTCTGCGAGGGCGTCGACAAGGGGGTCCTGGGGTGGTCAGACACCCGGACAGCGCGCGCTCGCGTTGCGGGCCAGATCCACGTGGGCCCGGCCGTAGAGAAGGAGTTCTATGGGCACTCCGTCAGGGTGACGATCGTTGGACGGTGCAGTCAAGTGCGTACCGGGATGTGGGAGAAGTGTCACGGCGTCAGACGGCGCGGCCGGGGCCGTACCGACCGTCCGTCAGACCGCCCGGCCCAGAGCGGCGATGACGTCCGCCCTGCGGGGCTGTCCGGCGGCCCGGCGGACGACCCGACCGGCGGCGTCGAGGACGAGGACGGTGGGGGTACGGGCGATGCCGAGCTCGCGCACGAGATCGAGGCGCTCCTCGGCGTCGATCTCCACGTGCCCCACGCCCGGCACCATCGCGGCGACCTCGGCGAGGGTGCGCCGGGTGGCCCGGCAGGGCTGGCAGAAGGCCGTCGAGAACTGGACGAGGGTGGCCCGCTCCCCCAGTGCGGCGCCGAGCGCCTCCGGCCCCAGGACCTCGGTCATCCCACTCCCCTTCGCTCTCCCGTTCCTCCCGTGCAGCGTCCCACGGGGCCGATCGATTCCCGCCACGACCACCGCGAGTGACGAGAATCTCCCCGTACGAAGCCGTCTGGACTGGTCACCGGGCCGCACATGGGGCACGATCTGCCCAAAGCCGAAAACCTACGGCCGCGTAACTTCGCCGGGAGAACACGCTCCGGGCACATGAAGAAGAGGTTCCTCTCCGATGGCAGAACTCGTCTATCGACCGGTCATCGGCGCCGCTCTGACCATGTTCAAGGCGCTCGACCTGAAGATCGACACGCAGGGTTCGGAGCACATCCCGCGGACCGGCGGCGCGGTGCTCGTGAGCAACCACATCAGCTATCTGGACTTCATCTTCACCGGTCTCGCCGCCCTCCCGCAGAAGCGCCTGGTGCGCTTCATGGCGAAGGACTCGGTCTTCAAGCACAAGATCTCCGGTCCCCTCATGCGCGGCATGAAGCACATCCCGGTGGACCGCGCCCAGGGCGAGCACGCCTACCGGCACGCCCTGGAGTCGCTGCGGGCCGGGGAGATCATCGGCGTCTTCCCCGAGGCGACCATCTCGCAGTCCTTCACGCTGAAGAGCTTCAAGACGGGCGCGGCGCGCCTGGCGCAGGAGGCGGGCGTCCCGCTGATCCCGATGGCGCTGTGGGGCACCCAGCGGGTCTGGACGAAGGGCAAGCCGCGGAACTTCAAGCGGAGCCACATCCCGGTGACCATCCGCGTCGGCGAGCCGGTGGAGGCCCCCGCCGACCAGTACGCGGGCGCGATCACCCGGCGGCTGCGCGAGCGCGTCCAGGAGCTCCTGGAGGCCGCGCAGCGCGCCTACCCGGTGCGGCCGAAGGACGCGAGCGACACCTGGTGGATCCCCGCGCACCTCGGCGGTACGGCTCCGACGCCGGCCCAGGTCAAGGAAGCCGGCTGACGGAAGCGCTTCCCCGCGCCCCGCGGGGTCAGAGCGCGGCCGGCAGCGTCCGGTCGAGGTACGGGCGGTCCGGGGCGGCCTTCAGCGCGCCCAGGACGGCCGGGTGCGGCTCGGCGTGGAGCTCGGGGTAGTCCCGTTCGCCGAGCTCCGGCCGTACGGTCCAGGCCAGCCGCTCCCCCTCCAGCGAGAACCGGGCGTCGACGCCCGGCTTGTTCCCCCGCACGTCCTGCCGGGCCCAGGCGCGCTCGCCGGGCAGCAGGACGGCGACCAGGCCGTGCACCACCGGGTCCGAGCCGTCGTCCTCGGTGAGCCGCTGATAGCAGAGGGCGGCGGGGATGCCGCGGGCCCGCAGCAGCGCCGCGTAGGCGATCGACTTGGCGTAGCAGATGCCGTTGCGCTGCTCCAGGACGTCGGAGGCGCGCCAGGTGACGCGAAGATCGCCGGAGTCCATGGAGTGCGGGACGGTGTCGCGGACGAAGGCGTAGGCCGCTTCGGCGTATGAGTATGCGTCGAGGTGCTCGTCGGCGAGGCGGTCCGACACCTCCCTGACGCGCGGGTGCTCATGGTCGATGGCCTCGCTCGCCGCGAGGTATGCCTCGATGTCGGGGTTCCGCTGGATGAGTTCCATACGGGACGACCCTATGAAGACGGCCGGACGGAGTCAATGACTTTCCGTCCGGCCGTATATTCATTCACGCGAGGCTAGCGGGCCAGCTCTTCCTTCAGGGCCTGGAGGAAGGCGTCCACATCGTCCTCCGTGGTGTCGAAGGCGCACATCCAGCGGACATCGCCGGCGGCCTCGTCCCAGAAGTAGAAGCGGAACCGTTCCTGCAGGCGGCGGCTCACCTCGTGCGGGAGGCGGGCGAAGACCGCGTTGGCCTGCACCGGGTAGAGGATCTCCACCCCGTCGACCTCGCGCACCCCGGCGGCGAGACGCTGCGCCATCGCGTTGGCGTGGCGGGCGTTGCGCAGCCACAGGTCCTTCGCGAGGAGGGCCTCCAGCTGCACCGACACGAAGCGCATCTTCGAGGCGAGCTGCATGGACAGCTTGCGCAGGTGCTTCATGTGGCTGACCGCGTCGGGGTTCAGGACGACGACGGCCTCGCCGAAGAGCATGCCGTTCTTCGTCCCGCCGTACGAGATCACGTCCACGCCGACCGCGTTGGTGAACGCGCGCATCGGTACGTCCAGCGAGGCGGCCGCGTTGGCTATGCGGGCCCCGTCGAGGTGCACCTTCATGCCCTTGGAGTGGGCGTGCTCCACGATCGCGCGGATCTCGTCCACCGTGTAGACGGTGCCGAGCTCCGTGTTCTGGGTGATCGAGACGACCTGGGGCATGGCCCGGTGCTCGTCCTCCCAGCCCCAGGCCTGCCGGTCGATCAGCTCGGGGGTGAGCTTGCCGTCCGGGGTCGGGACGGTGAGCAGCTTGAGGCCGCCCATCCGCTCCGGCGCGCCGCCCTCGTCCACGTTGATGTGGGCGGTCTCGGCGCAGATGACGGCGCCCCAGCGGTCGGTGAGCGCCTGGAGTGCGGTCACGTTCGCCCCGGTCCCGTTGAAGACCGGGAACGCTTCGGCGGTGGGGCCGAAGTGGCTGTGCATGATCCGCTGGAGGTGATCGGTGTACTGGTCCTCGCCGTAGGCGACCTGGTGGCCTTCGTTGGCGAGGGCGAGGGCCGCGAGGACCTCGGGGTGGGCGCCGGCGTAGTTGTCGCTGGCGAAGCCCCGGACCGACGGGTCGTGGTGACGACGTGCGTCGGTCCTGGGGCCGAGTGCCGCGGTCACGGCTTGGGGGTCAGCCACAGACGCTGTCCATTCACTTCCTGGGCGGGCTTGTCCCAGAGCCCGGCGATCTCGTCGGCCAGGTCCTTGACGTCGGTGAAGCCCGCGAACTTCGCGTTGGGGCGTTCGGCGCGCATCGCGTCGTGCACCAATGCCTTGATCACCAGGATGGCAGCAGCGGCCTGCGGGCCTTCGTCGCCCCCCAGCTTGCGGAAGGAGTCCGCCATGGCGAGGGTCCACGCCTCGGCCGCCGCCTTGCCGGCGTTGTACGCGGCGTTGTTGGCGACCGGCTTGTGCGCGCCGGACTGGCTGATCAGGGCGTACCGGCCGCGTCCGCCGGCCCGCAGCAGCCCGTCGTGGAAGGCGAGCGAGGTGTGCTGGACCGTGCGGATGAGGAGCTTCTCCAGGAAGTCCCAGTCCTTGAGGTCGGTCTCCGTGAAGGAGGCGCTGCCGCGCCAGCCGCCGACGAGGTGGACCAGGCCGTCGATCCGGCCGAACTCCTTCTCGGTCTTCGCGGCCCAGTCACGGGTGGCGTCCAGGTCGAGCAGGTCGACCGTGTCGCCGATGACCTTGGCTCCGCCGTGGGCGTAGCGGGCGGCGTCGACGGCCTCCGCGAGGCGCGCCGGGTCGGCGTCGGAGCCGACGACCGTCGCGCCCGCCTCGGCGAGGCGCAGCAGCGTCGCGCGGCCGGCCGGGCCGGCCGCACCGGCGACCGCGATGACGGCGCCGTCGAGCGGTCCGCCGTTTCCGTTGGAGATCATGGGCGACGCCTCCTCGGTGTTCTCGGTGAGGTCGCTCACGCGGCGGCCCGCTCGGTGCTCGGGACGTCGGCGGCGGTGATCCCCTTGGTGTCGGCGATCACGCCCTTCAGCTTCTTGGCGAGGGCCTCAAAGAACATGCTCAGCGGAAACTCGTCCGGAAGCACGTCGTCGACGAGCTTGCGCGGCGGCAGGGAGAGGTCGAGGGCGTCGGGGCCCTTGGCCCACTTCGATCCCGGGTGGGGGGCGAGGTAGGTGCTGACGAACTCGTACGCCTTGAACCAGTGGACCAGCTTCGGGCGGTCGATGCCCTCACGGTAGAGGGTCTCGATCTCGGTGCAGAGGCGGTTGGTGACCTCGGGGGCGCGGTCCCAGTCGATGGTGAGGACGTTGTCCGTCCAGCGCACCACGTCGTTCTTGTGGAGGTACGCGAAGAGGAGCTGGCCGCCCAGACCGTCGTAGTTGCGGGTGCGGTCGCCGGTGAGCGGGAAGCGGAACATCCGGTCGAAGAGGACGGCGTACTGCACGTCACGGCCGTGCCCGTTGCCCTCGGACTCCAGCTTCACGGCCTCCTTGAAGGCGGTGAGGTCGCAGCGGAGCTCCTCGAGGCCGTACATCCAGAAGGGCTGGCGCTGCTTGATCATGAAGGGGTCGAAGGGCAGGTCGCCGCGGCTGTGGGCGCGGTCGTGGACCAGGTCCCAGAGGGCGAAGGCCTGCTCGCAGCGCTTCTGGTCGCCGAGCATGACGGCGATGTCCTCGGGCAGCTTCACGCCGAGGGTGTCGACGGCGGCCTCGGTGACCTTGCGGAAGCGCGCGGCCTCGCGGTCGCAGAAGATGCCGCCCCAGGTGAAGCGCTCGGGGACCTCGCGGACGGCGACGGTCTCCGGGAAGAGGACGGCCGAGTTGGTGTCGTAACCGGCGGTGAAGTCCTCGAAGGTGATGCCGCAGAAGCCCGGGTTGTCGTAGCGGGTGCGCTCCAGCTCGGAGAGCCACTCGGGCCAGACCATGCGGAGCACGACGGCCTCGAAGTTGCGGTCGAGGTTGCCGTTCTGCGTGTACATCGGGAAGAGCACGAGGTGCTGGAGCCCGTCGGCGCGGCCGGCGGCCGGGTGGAACTCCATGAGGGAGTCGAGGAAGTCCGGCACGGTGAAGCCGCTCTCGACCCACTTGCGCAGGTCCGCGACGAGGGCGCGGTGGTAGGCGCCGTCGTGCGGGACGAGCGGGGAGAGCTGCTCGACGGCCGCGGCCAGGCGGTCCACGGCGAGCTCGACGAGCGCGCGGGCGGGGGCGCCCTCGGCCTCGAAGTCGATGGAACCGTCGGCGCTCTGCCAGGGGCGGATCTCCTCCACGGCATTCTTGAGCTCGGCCCAGGCCGGGTGGTCGATCACGCGGGCGTCGGTGGCTATCGCCCCACCGGTCACGTCCTGCACAAGAATTTCCGTCATGCCTCTTCCTCCACAGGAGAACCTTGCGTCAAGACAACGTAACCATCGACGCTCGGTTCCCACAAGGGGAGGCAAGAGAAATTATCCTGTGCGACCCCCCTGACGGCAGAAGTTTTTCCTGTCCGTCAGGGTTGAAGCCACTCTTCCGCCGTACGAGTCAGCCCAGCGGCTTGATCAGCAGCTCGAACTCCAGGTCGTCGCGCTGGGGCAGGCCGAAGCGCTCGTCGCCGTACGGGAACGGGGTCATCCGGCCCGTGCGCCGGTAGCCGCGCCGCTCGTACCAGGCGATCAGCTCCTCGCGCACGGAGATCACCGTCATGTGCATCTCGCGCGCGTCCCACAGCTCGCGGACCCGGCGCTCCGCCTCCGCGATGATCTGCTTGCCCAGACCCGCGCCCTGCAGCTCCGGACGGACCGCGAACATGCCGAAGTAGGCGGCCTCGCCCCGGTGCTCCAGCTGGCAGCAGGCGACGAGCTCGCCGTCGCGCTCCACGACCAGGAGCCGGCTGCCGGGGGTGGTGATGACCGCGGCCACGCCCTCGGGGTCGGTGCGCTGCCCCTGCAGGATGTCCGCCTCCGTGGTCCAGCCGCCCCGGCTGGAGTCGCCCCGGTAGGCCGACTCGACGAGCGGGACGAGCGCGGGCACGTCGTCGAGGACCGCTTCGCGGTAGCTGATCCGGCCGGTCTCCTGGGACGTCGCGGTGTCCATGTTTCGGGGCTCCCCTCGGGCGCTGACGATCGGCGTGCGCGATCGTCCCGAGCCTAACGCGCGCGGCTTTCGCTCCCCTCGTACACCTGTGCGCGCCCGTGCGCCCGCGTGCGGCATCCCGGGGGCGGGCATTCCTTCCTGGAGGAGACGGCATGGAGGGGGGAGGTGTGCCGTGCACGGACCGGCTCTGTCCGGGTGGCTGATGGTCGCGCTGTGCGCGGCGACGGGCGTGTACTGCCTGCTGCGGATGCGGGCCTGCGCCGGCGAGGAGCGGAAGGCCGCGGGCGGCGAGGCGCTGATGGGCTTCGGGATGGCGGCCATGGCGCTGCCCGCCGCGGTCCTGACCCCGCCGGAGTGGGTCCTGGCGGGGTACGCGGCGGTGTTCGGCGCGGCGGCGCTGCACGGCCTGCTCGCGGTGCGGCGCGGCGGACACCATCTGCACCATCTGGTGGGCTCGCTCGCCATGGTCTACATGACGGTGACGATGGCGGCGCCCGCCACGGCGGGGGCGCACGCGGGGCACACGACGGGGCCCGCGGGGGGCATACCCGTGCTGACGGGCGGGCTGCTCCTCTATTACGTGGCGTACGTGCTCCGCTCCGGGGCGCGGCTCGTCCCGGTGGCGGCGACGGCCGGCGGGCCGGGTCCCGCCTGGGCGACCCGGCCGGAGCTGACGCTGGCCTGCCGCCTCTCGATGGCGCTCGCGATGCTGGCGATGCTGGTGGCCCTGTGAGGGGGTGCTGATGCTGGTGACCTTCTGAGGGGGTGCTGGTGTCGGTGACCTTTTGAGGGGGTGCTGGTGTCGGTGACCATTTGAGGGGGCGCTGAAGAGATCCGGCCCGTTCGCCGGCGCGTTCCGGCCAACCAAACCGTGGCGTACGTCACTTGCCGTCCGCGCCCATACCCCGGCGCGTACCGCGCTCATAGGCTGACGCCATGTGGGTCTCCCTCGCACTGTTCCTGCTCGGCGTCCTGACCGCCCTCGCGGCCCCCCGGCTGCTGTCCCGGGCCGACTGGGTGGAGCGAGAACCCGTGGTGGCCCTGTGGGTCTGGCAGTGCGTGGTGGCCGCCGTGCTGCTGAGCTTCGCGCTCTCCATGACGTTCAGCGCGTCCGGGGCCTGGCAGGCCGTCCGGGGGCCGGTCTTCGCGGGCGCCCCGCGCGCGGTGGTCGACGCGTACGAACTCGGCACCTCCGGGCCCTGGTCCGCGGTGCTCGCCGTGGTCCTGGCGGCCGGCGGGCTCTGGTCCGGGGCGATGCTGGGCCGGGAGATCGGCCGGGCCCGCGCCCGGCGCCGGCAGCGCCGCTGCGAGCTCCTCGTCCGCGCCCCGCTGCTGCCCGGGGAACTGCCGGGCAGCGAGCGGCTCGTCGTCCTGGAGGGCGAGCGGGCGGGCGCCTGGTGGATGCCCGGCTCCACACCGCGGCTGGTCATCACGACCGCGGCGCTCCGGCGGTTGAAGGGGCGTCAGCTGGACGCGGTCCTGGCGCACGAGCAGGGCCACGCCCGGGCCCGGCACGACTGGCTGCTGCACAGTTCAGGGGCGCTGGCCGCCGGGTTCCCCGGGATCCCGGTCTTCGCGGCCTTCCGCGAGGAGATGCACCGCCTGGTGGAGCTGGCCGCCGACGACGTGGCCTCGCGCCGCTTCGGACGGCTGACGATCGCGCTGGCGCTGGTCGAACTGAACGAGGACCGGGGGGTGTTCGGTCCCGGCCCGGCCCCCGCCGCCGATCTGCCCCAGCGGGTGAACCGGCTGCTCACCGCCGCGCCCCGGCTCACCGCCGGCCGCCGGCTGCGACTGACGGCGGCCGCGTCCCTGGTGCCCGTGATCCCCGTCCTCGTGGCCTTCGTCCCGGCGCTGCGCGCGCTGGGGTAGGGGCCGGTGACGGCACGCGCGACGGACGGGGGCACGACGGCCGAGTCCACGGCGCCCGCGACGGACAGGGACACGGCGCCTGAGTCCACGGCGCCCGCGACGGACAGGGGCACGACGGCTCGGCCCGCGGCGCCCGCGGCCCCGGTGGCGACGCGCGTCGGTCGGCCGGAGGGCGGCCCGGGGTCGATCGTCGGGCAGGATCGGCGCATGCGCACCTCCGCCCTGGTCTCCGGGGTCCTGGCCCTGACTCTGCTCGTGCTCGTCGCCGTGGAGTGGGCACCACTGCTCTCCTTCGACCGGTCGGTCGCCGAGGCCCTGCACCGCAGCGCGGTCGCCCACCCCGGGTTCACCCGCGTCAACCGGATCTTCACCGACTGGGTGTGGGACCCATGGACGATGCGCGCCCTGGCCGCCGCCGCCGCGGTGCTGCTGTGGTGGCGGCGGGAGCGGCGGGCGGCACTGTGGGTGGCCGGGACGAGCCTGCTGGCCGTCGGGCTCCAGCAAGGACTCAAGGAACTGGTGGGGCGGGACCGTCCGTACTGGACGGACCCCGTCGACGCCGCGCGGTACGCGGCCTTCCCGTCGGGGCACGCCATGACGGCGACGGTCACCTGCGGGCTGCTGCTGTGGGTCCTCGCCCTGCACTGGCGGGAGGAGTCGCGCGGCTGGGGGACCCTGGCGGGCGCCGCCGTCGTCTCGGTGCTCGGGGTCGGCTGGACGCGGGTCTACCTGGGCGTGCACTGGCCCTCGGACGTCGTCGAGGGCTGGCTGCTCGGCTGGTGCTGTGTGGCCGCGGCGGTCCTCACGTACCGGTGGAGCGAGCGGCGCGGAGCCTCCCGCGACTCCCCCGAGGGCGAGGGCGGCGGGAGCAGAATGGGAGAAAGAAGATGAAGCCGCCTGTTCTGGACGATCCCCCGTGTCGCCCAGAACAGACGGCATCCCCGGCGGTATGCCACGCGGGCATGCCGACGGGATGCGCCGAGTATATTGGCCGGCAGCCAGTCAACGCAGGAGTCCAGCATGTCCCCGCGTAGCCCATCGGTCAATGAAGAGCTTCGGCGCCGGTCGCGGGAGCGGATTCTCCAGGCCACCGTGGACCTCGTCGACGCCCACGGCTACGAGGCGACCACGCTCGGCGACATAGCGGAGCGGGCCGGTACGGCGCGGGGGCTGATCTCGTACTACTTCCCCGGCAAGCACGTACTGCTCCAGGCGGCGGTGCACCGGCTGATGCACCTGACCCTGGAGGAGGCGCTCGAACGGGAGCCGCGGACGGAGGACGGCCGTGAGCGTCTCGCCCGCGCGATCGACGCCATCCTGGGGCTCGCGGTGACGCGGCCCACCCTGATGCGGACGCACATGGCCGGCATCCTGCAGGCCGACGGGTTCGTGCAGTGCGAGGAGCAGCAGCGGCTGGCCTTCCTGCTGCGGGACACGGTCACGCGGTACGGCTCCGCGGACGTGGACACGGACTATCCGCTGCTGCGCGCCCTGCTGATGGGCGCGGTGGTGGCGGTGCTGCTGCCGGGGGCCCCGATGCCGCTCGTGCGCCTGCGGTCGGAGCTGTTCCACCGGTACGGCCTCGACTGGGAGGCGGGCGCGCCGCCGGACGGGGGTCCGCCCGACGGCGCGCCGCGGTCGTGAAGCGGTGATCAGCCCCGGAGGGTGACCGGTTCTAGAAGTCGTCGAAGTAGTCCGGCTGGGTCTGGACGTTGAGCGCGTCCATCCGGATCCGCTTCGCCGGGTCCGTGCGACGGTCGGAGAGCTTCAGGACGTCGAAGCCCTTCGCGATGTCGTTCGAGTAGATGTGGCCGTTGTAGTAGTACGCGGACCAGGAGCCGCCCGTCGAGATGGTGGTGGCGGACAGCGGGCCGCGCTCGAAGTAGGCGATCTCCTTCGGGGCGCTGGAGTCGGTGAAGTCCCAGACGGAGACACCGCCCTGGTACCAGGCCTGGACCATCAGGTCCTTGCCCTTGACCGGGATCAGCGAGCCGTTGTGGGCGACGCAGTTCTCGGTGTCGGCCTGGTGGCGCGGGATCTTGAAGTAGCTGCGGAAGACGAGCTTGCGCTGGTCGCCCTTGCCGACGATGTCGTAGATGCCGTCGGCGCCCCGGTTCGGGCCGACCACGGCGTTGCAGGTCGCGCCGCTGCCACCGCCGAGCTCGTCGGTGAAGACGACCTTGTTGGCCTTCTGGTTGAAGGTCGCGGAGTGCCAGAACGCGAAGTTGACATTGTCCTGGACCTGGTCGATGACCCGCGGGTGCTCCGGGTCCTCGATGTCGAAGAGGATGCCGTCACCCATGCAGGCGCCGGCCGCGAGGTCCTTGCCCGGCAGCACGGTGATGTCGTGGCAGCCGGTGGTCTTGGAGACGCCCGGGTTGGTGGGCCCGCCCGGGTTGCCGCCGCCGTCCGGGCCCTCGCCCGGGAAGAGGACGGGGAAGTTGACGACGGCCGCCTGCTCGGGGGCCTTGCGCGGGACCTTGATCACGGAGATGCCGTCGTGCGGGGGCTGGCAGTCCGGGAAGGCCGCGTTGGGCGAGTAGGAGGAGACGTAGATGTACACGTTCTTGCCCTTGGGCAGGATCGTGTGGGTGTGGGAACCGCAGGCGGTCTCGACGGCGGCGACGTACTTCGGGTTGGCGATGTCGCTGATGTCGAAGATCTTCATGCCCTCCCAGGATTCCTTGACCGAGGCGGGCTGCGTCGTGCTGGCGCACGAGTTGTCGCTCCGGGAGGAGTCGGTGGAGAGGAAGAGCAGGTTCCCGGAGACGGAGATGTCGTTCTGGGAGCCCGGGCAGAGGACCTGTGTGACGGTCTTCGGTTCCTTCGGGTTGCTGATGTCGTAGATCCGGAAGCCGTCGTAGTTGCCGGCGAACGCGTACTTGCCCTGGAAGGCGAGGTCCGTGTTGAGGCTCTTGAGGGCGTCCTTCGGGACGTTCGCGAGGTGCTCGATGTTGGCGCTGTGGACGATCTCGTCCACGCCGGGTATCTCGCCGCTCTGGATGGCGGAGCGCGCCTCGGCGGCCTGCTGGGACGAGACGGCACCCTGCGCTGGGGCGGCGTCTCCGGGGTCGGGGGTGGCGGCCGCGGGACCTGCGGCGAGCAGTGTGGCCAGCAGCCCGGCGGCGGCGGATGCCACGCCCAGACGTCTGAACCGGGCACGCGGGTCGCGCGCGTCGGACGTGGCATGCGGGGTACGCAACGAAGTCACTCCGTCCTCCCTGGTATCCGTTCAGCTTTGAACGGGTGTTGGACCACGGCAGTATCTTCCGTGCCATGCACATCTCAACAGATGGCAACACAGACGTAATGAAGGTTTTTGATCGGCCGCTGCGAGAAAGTGCTAGGAACGGTCACTGTTCCCGCAAAAACACCTGGAGGTCGCGTTGTTGATCCGCCGTCAGCGTGCCGTCGTCGCCGCGGCCCTGTCCGCCGTCGCCGTACTCGCCCTGGGCGCCTGCGAGTCGGGCTCCGAGAAGGGCGCGCCGCAGGCCGGGGCCTCGACGGGGCCCGCGGTGGTGGCGCCGGGGAAGCCCGGTGAACCGGCCCGGCGGATATCCCCCGAGGAGGCGGCCCGGCTGCTGCCCGACGAGAGCCCGAACGGGGCGGACTTCCGGTACGCGCAGATGATGATCGTCCACCACGAGCAGGCCCTGACGATGACGGCGCTGGCCCCGCAGCGGGCGTCCTCGCCCCAGGTGAAGAAGGTCGCCGAGCGCATCGCGGCGGCGCAGCGGCCGGAGATCGCCTCGATGGAAGGTTGGCTGAAAAACAACGGCGGTCCGCGCAAGCAGGGCGCGCACGACCATCACGCGATGCCGGGCATGGCGACCGAGGAGCAGCTGACGCAGCTGCGGAACGCACAGGGGAAGGCCTTCGACGAGCTCTTCCTGAAGCTGATGATCGCGCACCACGAAGGGGCCGTGACGATGGCCGCCGAGGTGCTGAGCGAGGGGAACAACGTCCTCGTGGAGGAGATGGCGAACGACGTGATCGCCCAGCAGACCTCGGAGATCAACCGGATGCGCTCGCTGTAGGCGCCGCGGGAGGGAGGGGGGCCGCGAGGCCGCCGTCTCTCCCACGCGCCCGGCCCGGGAGGGCGGTCGTCAGGGCGCGTCTCTCCCACGCGCCCGGCCCGGGAGGGCGGTCGTCAGGGCGCCGTCTCTCCCTCGCGTCCCGCCTGGGCGCCGGCCGCCGCCAGGACGGAGTCGAGGAGGCCGGGGAAGAGGGCGTCGAGGTCGCTCCTGCGCAGGCAGTTGAGCTTGGCCGTGCCCCGGTACATCTGCTGGATGACGCCGCTCTCGCGGAGCACCCGGAAGTGGTGCGTGGTCGTGGACTTGGTCACCGGGAGGTCGAAGTACGAGCAGCTGAGTTCCGTCTCCTCGCGGGCCAACTCCTGCACGATCCGGAGGCGCACGGCGTCCGAGAGGGCGTGCAGCACCTCTTCGAGGCGGATCTGGTCGCGCGTGGGGTGTTCGAGGACGCGCGGGCTGGTGGTGGTCGTCATGGCGGCGGCTCCACTTCATCCGGGATGCGGTCCATTGTACGAGAGGCCTCGTAGTTTGACAGGTGCCGTACTACGATGAGTATCGTACGAGCACCTTCGAGGCATCCCGAAACGGAGTCCGTCATGAGCGTCGCCCTGTTCGAGCCCTTCACCCTGCGGTCCGTGACCGTGCCCAACCGGGTCTGGATGGCGCCCATGTGCCAGTACTCGGCGGAGCCGAGCGGACCGAACGCGGGTGTGGCCGGCGACTGGCACTTCGCCCACTACGCGGCCCGTGCCACCGGCGGCGCCGGACTGATCCTCGTCGAGGCGACCGCCGTCGCCCCCGAGGGCCGCATCAGCCCGGCGGACCTCGGGCTCTGGAACGACACCCAGGTCGAGGGACTGCGGCGGATCTCCGGCTTCCTCAAGGAGCACGGCACCGTGCCCGGCATCCAGATCGGCCACGCCGGACGCAAGGCCTCCACCAACCGCCCCTGGGAGGGCCGCGGCCCGGTCGGTCCGAGCGAGGGCTGGCAGCCCGTCGGCCCCAGCCCGGTCGAGTTCGCCGAGGGCTACCCGGTGCCGACCGAGCTGACCGTGGACCGGATCCGGGAGATCACCGGACAGTTCGCGGACGCGGCCCGGCGCGCGCTCGCGGCCGGGTTCGAGGTCATCGAGGTACACGGCGCGCACGGCTACCTCATCGGCGAGTTCCTCTCCCCGCACAGCAACCACCGCACGGACGCGTACGGCGGCTCCTTCGAGAACCGGACCCGCCTCGCCCTGGAGGTCGTCGACGCCGTACGGGCCGTCTGGCCCGAGGAGCTGCCCGTCCTCTTCAGGATCTCCGCCACCGACTGGCTGGAGGAGCAGGGCTGGACGGTCGACGAGACCGTACGCTTCGCCGCGCCGCTGCGCGAGCACGGCGTCGACCTCCTCGACGTCTCCAGCGGCGGCAACGGCGGACCGGCCCGGATCCCGGTGGGCCCCGGCTACCAGGTGCCCTTCGCCGCCCGCGTCAAGGCGGAGACCGGGCTGCCGGTCGCCGCGGTCGGCCTGATCACCGAGAGCGAGCAGGCCGAGAAGATCCTCGCCAACGGCGAGGCCGACGCGGTCCTCCTCGGCCGCGAGCTGCTGCGCGACGCCTCCTGGCCGCGCCGCGCCGCCCGCGAACTGGGCGCGACGACCCCGGCGCCGTCGCAGTACGCCTGGGCGATCTGACCGGGATCCTCCGGTCCGGGCCGGGCCTGCGAGGCCTCCGGTGCCGGGCCGGGGTGTCTGCGGGGGCCGTTGTCAGTGGGCGGGTGCAGACTGGCCCGTATCCGCGACAACGGCGTCCTGGAGGTGGCAGCCATGCCCGACGTACTCCTCACCGTAGGCACCCGCAAGGGTCTCTTCATCGGCCGGCGACACGACGGACGGTGGGAGTTCGACGATCCCGCCTTCCCCGCGCAGGCGGTCTACTCCGTCGCCATCGACACCCGGCGGCCGGCCCCGCGACTGCTCGTGGGCGGGGACAGTGCCCACTGGGGCCCCTCCGTCTTCCACTCCGACGACCTCGGCAAGAGCTGGACCGAACCGGCCCGGCCGGCGGTGAAGTTCCCCGAGGACACCGGAGCCTCCCTGGAGCGCGTCTGGCAGTTGCACCCGGCCCCGGAGCACTCCCCCGACGTCGTGTACGCGGGGACGGAGCCGGCCGCGCTCTTCCGCTCGGCGGACGGCGGCGAGTCCTTCGAGCTCGTCCGCCCGCTCTGGGAGCACCCGACGCGCTCGAAGTGGGTGCCCGGCGGAGGCGGCGAGGCCGTGCACACGGTCGTCACCGACCCGCGCGACCCGGAGGCCCTGACGGTGGCGGTGTCGACCGCCGGGGTGTTCCGCTCGCGGGACGGCGGGGCCGCGTGGGCGCCTTCCAACCAGGGGGTGTCCGCCGTGTTCCTGCCGGAGCCGAACCCGGAGTTCGGGCAGTGCGTGCACAAGATCGCCCAGGACGCGGGCGACCGGGACCGGCTGTACCTCCAGAACCACTGGGGGGTCTTCCGGAGCGACGACGCGGGCGCGAACTGGACCGACATCGGCGCAGGGCTGCCGTCCGACTTCGGGTTCGCGATCGCCGCGCACCCGCACCGCCCCGACACCGCCTACGTCTTCCCGATCACCGCCGACTCCGACCGGGTGCCGGCGGGCCACCGCTGCCGCGTGTACCGCACGACGGACGCGGGCGGGAGCTGGGAGCCGCTGTCCCGGGGCCTGCCCGAGAGCGACCACTACGGCACGGTGCTGCGGGACGCGCTGTGCACGGACGACGCGGACCCGGCGGGCGTCTACTTCGGCAACCGGAACGGCGAGCTGTACGCGAGTGCCGACGACGGGGACAGCTGGCAGCTGCTCGCGGAGCACCTGCCGGACGTGCTGTGCGTGCGAGCCGCGGTGATCTGACGGAATCAGAGGTGCGACCTACAACGGGGCCGTCGCCGACCAGTGGAGCTGCCACCGCTGGGGCGCCGGTCCGTCCGGCGCCCCTCCGGGCTCAGGGCAGGCGCCAGTCCACCGGCTGGGCGCCCATGCCGAGGAGCATCTCGTTCGCCCGGCTGAAGGGGCGGGAGCCGAAGAAGCCGCGGTCCGCCGACATCGGGGACGGGTGCGCGGACTCGACCGCCGGCAGGTTGCCGAGGAGCGGGCGGGCCCTGCGGGCGTCGCTGCCCCAGAGGATCGACACCAGGGGCTTGCCGCGGGCGGCCAGCGCGCGGATGGCCTGCTCGGTGACCTCTTCCCAGCCCTTGCCCCGGTGCGCGCCGGCCTTGCGCGGGGCCGTGGTCAGCGCCCTGTTGAGCAGGAGGACGCCCTGCCGGGTCCACGGCGTCAGGTCGCCGTTCGACGGCCGGGGCAGGCCGAGGTCGGTGTGCAGCTCACGGAAGATGTTCTCCAGGCTGGGCGGCAGCGAGCGGACCTCCGGGGCGACCGAGAAGCTGAGCCCCATCGGCATCCCCGGTGTGTGATACGGGTCCTGACCCACGATCAGCACCCGCACCTCGTCGAAGGGCTGCTGGAAGGCCCGCAGCACGTTCGGCCCGGAGGGCAGGTACGTCCGGCCCGCGGCGATCTCGGCCCGCAGAAAGTCACCCATCGCGGCGACACGCCCCGCGACGGGGCTCAGAGCCTCCGCCCAGCCGGGCTCCACCAGTTCGTTCAAGGGTCGCGCTGTCACGGTCCGTCACTCTACCGGCCTACATTGAATCCTCCCCTCCCTGGAGGGAGGGATTCCTCACCTCCAGGCCGATACGGGGATTTCTGGCTCACGCTGCCGGGCGAGGCAGCGCCACGCCCGGACTTCCACGATCAGCACCAGCCGGGTCGAGACCGGCCCGGACCAGCATCACGCGGGCGGAGTTCTTGTCCCTGGGGGACACGGCTCCGCACGCGGTGCAGGTATACGTTCGCTCGGAAAGAGGGAGTGCGTGCTTGGTTCTCGCTCCGCACTGCGCGCAGTCCATCGTGGTGTGCGCGGGGTGTACCAGGTACACGGCGCGGCCGTGCTTGTGGGCCTGCTCGACCAGCGCCGCCTTGGTGGCGCCGATCGCGGCGTCCGCCGCCTTTTTGGCCATGGTGGTCTTCGCGAGGAACTTCGGACGGAAGTCCTCGACGGCGAGGGCGTCATGGTCGCGAACGACACTCTTGGCCCACTTGCGGGCCGTGTCCTGCCGTTGCCGGGCGATCTTCTTGTGCAGCTTCGCGGCCTGCCGCCTGGCGGTCTTGTAGCCGTTCGAGCCGGGCTTGCCCTTTGCCGGCTCCGGCAGGTCCCGCGACCACACCACGGTCAAGACGATGCCACCCGCCAGGTGCAGACGGCCATCCTTCAAACGGAAACCGCGTCGGGTGCAGTTGAGGCTCGGCAGCGCCTCGCGCCTCCTTTTCCACCTGGGCACCCCTGCGCGCCGGTTCATGGGCAACCGGTCTCTGATGTCCTTCTGCGCCTTGGCGCGGGCCTTGCCGAAGTCACGTACGACCTGCTGATGAGGAACCGAGGAACCGTCACGCAGCCATGCGGTGCGCCTGCGAGCATCGGCATCAGGGCAAAGCGAGCCGTGGACGACACGCGCAGCCGGAAGTTCCACCGCGCATGCCCGGTATACCCCGTCTGCGCTTCCACCATCGTGGGAAGCAACCTACCCAGGCCGACCGGCAATTGAGAGCAAGTCATGTCGAGCGAATGGCCCACGACCGCATGCGGCATATAATGCCCCGCCCTGACGCCGAAATGACCATTGCTCCCCTGGTCCGCAGAAGTCCGATTCCCATCCGACCCCAAGGCCGGGACATCTTCGGAGGTATCTGATGAACGAACTCTCCGAGGGCCTTGTCGTCGGCGTCGACTCCGGTGGGTCGGGGCTTCGCGTGGCCTTGGCCGAGGCCGCGGGCGGGGAACTCCTCGACAGTCGGACCTCACGCGAACCGGTGCGCACCGGTTCCGACGGGATCTCCGCCGAGCACTTCCTGGAGCAGGTCCTGCCCGCGGTCCGGGCCCTCAGGAAGACCTACCGCTCGCGGCCGGTCGTCGCCGTGGGCGTGGGCGCCGCCGGGATGGCGACCCTCGGGGACGAGCTGCGGGCCGTGCTCCCGGGTGCCTTCGCCGAGGCCTGGGGGGTGCGCCGGGTCGCCCTCGCGGCCGACGCGGTCACCGCGTACGCCGGGGCGCTCGGGCAGCGGCCCGGCGTCGTCGTCGCGGGCGGTACGGGGCTGATCGCGCTCGGCACGGATCTGACGTCCTGGCGGCGGGCCGACGGCTGGGGGCATCTGCTCGGCGACTGCGGCAGCGGCGCCTGGATCGGCCGGGCGGGCCTGGAGGCGGCGATGCGCGCGCACGACGGGCGGCGCGGCGGTTCGGCGGCGCTCCTGGCCCGGGCCGAGAAGCTCTTCGGGCCGGCGGCCGGACTGCCGGGCGTGCTCTACCCGCGTACGGACCGTCCCGCGGCGCTCGCCTCCTTCGCGCCCGCGGTGAGGGACTGCGCCGAGGCGGATCCCGTGGCGGCCGGCATCCTCGCGCGGGCCGGGACGCACATCGCCGAGGCGGCCGAGGCCGTGTGCCCGGTGGAGCCGGGTGCCCAGGTGGCCCTCACCGGCGGGCTCTTCAGGTTGGGCGAGCCCCTGCTCGCACCGCTCCGGTCCGCCCTCGGCGAGCTGCTGCCGCAGGCCCGGACGGTGCAGCCGGTGGGGGATCCGCTCGACGGGGCGGTCGCTCTCGCCCGCGCACTCGCCGCGGACACGCTGCGCCTGCCGGAACACCCCTCGCTGCTCTGCCTGTTCGGCCGCGGGCCTGCCTAGGCGGGGCCGTCCGCCCAGGTGGGAGGCGGTGCATCGGGGCGGGGCCGGGACCGGTCGGCGCTGCGGAGGAAGGGAAGCGGAATCGGAGCCGGGGCGGACGAGCAAGGGCGGCGGAACGGAAGCCGGACCCCAGAGCGGACATAGAGGGGCAGAAGGCGCGTGACCGCACCTCAGCCAACGGCGCGGCGGGCGAAACCAGTAGCATGCGGCGCCATGAGCTCCCCCACTGGGCCTGCTTCCGGCCTGCCTGTACGAATGCCTCGACCCCGCCAGTCCGGGCGGCACCGTCGCCCCGAACCCGCGGCGGCGCCCGAGGGCGCTCCCGCACTGGTTCTCGCCGTGCCCGGCGCGCCGTCCGCCGCCATACGCTCGCTGGCCGAAGAGGTCGTGAGCATCGCCCGCTCCGAGCTGCCCGGCCTGGAGGCCGCGATCGGCTTCCTGGAGGGTGACGACGCCGAGTACCCCTCGCTGGCGACCGTCCTCACGGCGACCGAGACGCTGCGCACCGAGCGGTACCAGCTGGCCCTGGCCGCCGGCCGTGAGGCCACCGCCCCGACGGGCCCCGCCGCGGTCGTCGTCCCGCTGCTCGCGGGCCCGGACAGCGCCCAGATGCGCCAGGTCCGCCAGGCGCTGATGGACGGCGGCAACACCGCCGAGCTGACCGACGTCCTCGGCCCGCACCCGCTGCTCGCCGAGGCGCTGCACGTGCGTCTCTCCGAGGCCGGTCTGGCCCGCGCCGACCGGGCGAGGCTGTTCACGGTCGCGACGGCCGCCGACGGCATCATCCTGGCGACGGTCGGTGGCGAGGAGGCCGTGCAGGCCGCCGGGATCACCGGCATGCTGCTCGCCGCGCGCCTCGCCGTCCCGGTGATGGCCGCCGCGCTCGACCAGGAGGGTTCCATCGCCTCCGTGGCCGAGCAGCTGCGCGCCGCCGGTGCGGAGCAGCTGGCCCTCGCCCCGTACCTGATCGGCCCCGAGCTGGCCGAGGGTCTCCTCGACGAGGCGTCGAAGGAGGCCGGGTGCGCGGCCGCCGAGCCGCTGGGTGCCTACCCGGCCATCGGCAAGCTGGTGCTCTCGCAGTACACGACCGCGCTGGGCATTCCGCCGCAGCAGCCGCAGGGCGCGCCTTCGCTCTGACACGTACGGAAGGGCCCGCTCCGGATTCGTCCGGTGCGGGCCCTTCGTCGTGTCCGGCTCCGTGCCCTGCTGAGCGCCCGGCTCCGTGCCCTGCCGAGTGCCCGGCTCCGCGGCCCCGCTCAGTGCCCGGTTCAGCCGAAGATCACGCAGGAGGCGGCGGGGGCCTCGATCGCACCCGCGCGGGACGGGATGCCGGTCTCCGGGTCGAGGGTGAACCAGGTGACGTCGCCGGAGCGCTCGTTCGCCGCGTACAGGCGCCGGCCCGAGGGGTCGAGGGTGAGGTCGCGGGGCCAGGTGCCGCCGCAGGGCACGGTGGCGACCAGACGGGCCTCGGCGCCGTCCTCGCCGAGGGCGAGCACGGCGAGGGTGTCGTCGCCGCGCACGGCGGCCCAGAGGAAGCGGCCGTCGGGGGCGACGACCACCTCGGAGGGGTAGCTGGGGCCGGTGGTGCCCTCGGGGACGACGGGGGTCTCGCCGAGGGGTTCGAGCAGGCCCTCGGCGGCGTCCCAGCGGCAGACGGTGAGGGTGGGCTCCAGCTCGTTCAGGACGTACGCGTGCGTGCCGGCCGGATGGAAGGCCAGGTGGCGCGGTCCGGTGCCGGGGCGCAGCGCGGTCTCGCCGTGCAGCGTGAGCCGCCCGGTCGCGGGGTCGAGGGCGCAGATCCGTACGGAGTCGGTGCCGAGGTCCACGCTGACGACCCAGTCGCCGCTGGGGTCGGGGAGGACCTGGTGGGCGTGCGGGCCGCCCTGCCGGTCGGCGACGGGGCCGCTGCCCGCGTGCCGCAGGACGGTGGCGGCGGGGCGGGCGGTGCAGTCCTCGGCCAGGGGCAGAGCGGTGACGCTGCCGGAGGTGTAGTTGGCGGTGAGGAGGTGCCCGGCGGCGAGCGCCAGGTGGGTGGGGCCGGCGCCGTCGACGGGGACGGGGGCGCCGAGCGGGCGGGGCGCGGGTCCGGTGATGTCGAAGGCGGCGACGGCTCCCGCCTCGGTCTCGGACACGGCGTGGAGCACGGGCCCGGCGAGGGCGAGGAAGGAGGGGTCGGCGACGGCGTCGCTGCCGCCGGTGACGGTCAGGGCGCCCGTCTCCCGGTCCACGTCGGCGGCGAGGACGCCGCGGCCGCCCGCCGAGGTGAAGGAGCCGATGTACGCCCGCGCCCCGCTCCGGCCCTGATCCGTCCCTGTGCCGCCCACGGCGCCTCCCCTGTCCCCGGGGCCGGTCGCGGTCGACCGGCCGTCGTCTCGTCGGGCCGACGGTAGCAGGCGGTCTAGACCAAAGTGGTGAGGGAGTCGGTCCCTCTCAGGAACGGACCACCCAGGCGCCGGGCGGGGTCCGCAGCGGAGCGTCCAGCTCGGTCAGCACACGGGCGAGCCCCCTCGCGTGGGCCAGAGCCGGCGCACCCGTGTGGGCATCGCCCTCGGCCCGGTGGTGGGCGTCCGCCTCCACGGCGGCCCCTTCGCGCGACGTGAGGGCTTCCACGGCGGCCTCGACGCGCCAGCAGGCGGCGGCCAGGCGGGCGTCGTGGCTGGCGTCCGGGTCGGAGGCCACGGAGACGAGACCCCGCACCTCGGTGGCCGCCTCGTCGAGGAGCACGAGGACCTGGCGCGCTCGCTGCTTCCTCCCCCGGAAGGGGGTCAGCGGGTGCACCAGCGGGGCCAGCGAGAGCCGCACGCGCCCGAGGAGCGCCTCCAGCTCGGCGGCGTGCGGCGTCGGGTCGGCGGCGTCGTCGCCCGCGAGGCGCCTGACGGACGCCGAGGTGGCGGAGCGGACGCAGAGGAGCGCCCGCTGGATCCACGCGTCGTTCGTCGTGTGCGTCCGGACGGGCAGGACGAAGGTCACGGCAAGACCGGCACACACGGCCCCGACGCCGGTCTCGGCCACGCGCAGGAGGAGCAGCGCACCGTCCAGCACGCCGAGGAGCCCGTACAGGAGGCTCGCCATCACCGTGACGGCCAGGATCATCCAGCTGTACGACACGGCGGCGGTGTAGAAGATCCCGAACACGCACACCGCGACCAGCAACGCGGTGACGACGGGCGCGCCGCCCAGCGGGATGGCGACGAGGAATCCGCCGGCGATGCCGGTGACGGTGCCGAGGACGCGACGGAAGCCCCGGACGAGCGTCTCGCCGCGCGAGGCCGTGTTGACGAAGATCCACCAGACGGTGCCGACGGCCCAGTACCAGCGCTGCTCCGAGAGGAACTGCCCGATGACGAGCGCCGCCCCGGAGGCGACGGCGACCTGGACGGCCTGGCGGGTGGTGGCCCGGGCGAGTCCCGTCCCGGGCAGGGCGGCGGGCACCGCCGGCGGCGGGACCCGGCGCTCGATGGGCCACAGCACGAAGCGCACGACCCCGGCCGCACCCAGGGCGATGCCGGTGGCCGCGTACAGCTGGGGGAGCTGGGCGGGCAGGGCGTGCAGGAACTGGGTCACGAAGAACTGCATGAAGGCGAAGATGCCGAGCGCGTGTCCGCGCGGTCCCCAGCGGCGCGCGTACACGCCCGCGAAGATCACGAGCAGCCAGGTCGCGTCCCGCAGGAGCGGCGCGTCGTGCAGGACGGCCGCGAGGGCGAGGACGGGGAAGCCGACCGTCGGCAGCAGGGCGGTGGTGACGACCTGACGGCGCACGGTGGGGTCGCCGACCGTGAAGAGGGCGAGCAGCGCGGCGAGGCCGGCGGTGATGGACGCGACGAGGGACAGACCGAGCAGCTCGGCCAGGGCGACCGCGAGGCCGACGCCGAGGACGGCACGGAGCGAGATCCTGAGCCGGACGAGCCCCGGATCCGGAGCCATGAAGTACTTCTGCACGGCGGTCAAGCCCGCCCCCCTTGATCTGTCCTCACCGCGCACGAGGCTCCCCTGGGGTGGTGGGGGCTCGGACACGACGAAAGCACCGCGGGCCGGTCCGGCCTCGTCGCCGGACGGCGCTGCGCGGCGCCGAAGGTGTGTGATGGCTACAAGGATAGACAGAAGGGGCCCCGGCGGCTCAACTCGGCGCCGAAACGGTGGGCCATTGACCCACTGCCACGGTGGTCCGAGTGACCGGACGGAGCCATTGGCCCACGCCACTCTCCCCTTCCCTGCCGCCGACCGTCACGACGCCCCGCGGGCGGTGGCCGGAGACGGGGTCGGAAGTGGAGGGATCCGGGGCGTTGACAGCGCCGCGAACGCCTCTCGATACTGACTGACGGTTCAGTTAACGACCCTGTTGCCACCCCTGGAGGCACCATGTCCGAGCTCCCCACCGAGCTGGTTCCGTTCACCCCCGAGCAGCGTGGCATCGTCGAACTCACCCGGACCTTCGCCCGGGACGAGATCCGCCCGCGGGCGCGCGCCGTGGACGAGGCCGACGTCGAGACACCGTGGGACCTGTGGCACAAAGCCGCCAAGGTCGGCATCACCGGCTTCATGCTTCCCGAGGAGTACGGCGGCGGCGGCTTCACCGATGTCTTCACCCAGTGCCTCGTGCAGGAGGAGCTGTGCGTCGGCGACCTCGGCATCGGAAACCTGCTCTGCTCCAACGGCTTCTTCGCCGACCCGCTGCTGGCACTCGGCACCGAGGAGCAGAAGCGGACCTGGCTCACCCCGCTGACCGGCGCCGACACCCCGATGACCGCCCTCGCCACCACCGAACCCGGCTCCGGCTCCGACGCCGCGTCCATCGTGACGACGGCCACCCGCACCGACGGCGGCTACCTCCTGAACGGCCAGAAGGCCTGGATCTCGAACGCGGGAGAGGCCGAGCAGTACGTCGTCTTCGCCAAGACCGATCCCACGCAGCGCTCCCGGGGCGTGACCGCCTTCCTGCTGCGCAAGGACACCCCCGGCGTCACCTTCGGCGAACCCATGCGCAAGATGGGCCAGCGCGCCATCGTCTGCCGGGAGATCTTCTTCGCCGACGCCTTCGTGCCCGAGGAGAACCGCCTCGGCGAGGAGGGACAGGGCTTCCAGGGCCTCATGCGGACCTTCGACATCTCGCGGGTCGTGCTCGGCGCGGCGGCGACCGGCGTGGCACGGGCCGCGTACGAGTACGCACGCGACTACGCGCGCACCCGGCAGCAGTTCGGCAAGCCGATCATCGAGCACCAGGCGGTGGCGTTCCGGCTGGCCGACATGCGGACCCGGATCGAGCAGGCCCGTCTGATGACCTGGCGCGCGGCCAAGCGCCTGGACGCGGGCCTGTCCGCGACGACCGAGGCCGCCATGGCCAAGCTGACCGCCTCGGAGACGGCCGCGTACTGCACGTGGGCCGCCGTGCAGACCCTCGGCGGCTGGGGCTACTCGCGCGAGTACCCGGTGGAGCAGTGGATGCGGGACGCGAAGCTGGAGGAGATCGAGGAGGGCACCTCGGACATCATGCGGCTCGTGATCTCGCGGGGCCTGTGATGACGACCTCACCCATGGAGGGCGGGGCCTTCACCGGCGGAGAATCCCTCGCCCCCGGCGCGCCCCTCCCCCGCGGCGGGGCCTTCACCGGCGGCGAGGCCGTCGTCCGTGCCCTCGCCTCGCACGGTGTCACCGACGCCTTCGGGATCCCCGGCACGCACAACCTGGAGATCTACCGCCACCTCCCGGGGTACGGCATACGTCATGTGACGCCCCGCCATGAGCAGGGTGCGGGATACGCCGCCGACGCGTACGCCCGGGTCTCCGGCCGGCCCGGTGTCGCGATCACCACCACCGGCCCCGCGCTGCTGAACATCGCCGCCGCCGTCGGCCAGGCCTATTCCGACAGCGTGCCGCTGCTCGTCGTCTCCCCCGGCATGCCGCTGCGGCACCCCCGGCAGTCCACCGGGCTCCTCCACGAGATGCGCAGCCAGACCGAGGCGCTGCGCGGCGTCGCCGCCTTCAGCCACCGGGTGTCGTCGGTGGACGAGATCGGCTCGGCGGTGGCACGGGCCTTCACCCTCTTCCGTACGGGCCGGCCCCGTCCGGTGCACATCGAGGTGCCGCTCGACCTGCTGGAGACCGTCGAGCCGGCCGGGCCCGTACGGCGTGCGCCGCTCACCGGACCCCCCGCGCCCGACCCGGCGGCGGTGGATCAGGCGGCCGCAGTCCTGCGCGCGGCCCGGCGGCCCGCCCTGGTCCTCGGCGGAGGGGCCCGGGCGGCGGCCGCGGAGTGCGCGGCGCTCGCCGAGCGGCTGGGCGCGCCGGCGGTGACCACCGCCAACGGCAAGGGCGTCCTCGACGAGCGCCACCCGCTCTCGCTGGGCGTGTCGCTGCACAGTCCGGCCGTGCAGAAGTGGCTGGCCGACCGCGACGTGGTCCTCGCCGTCGGCACGGAGCTGGCCGAGTCCGACCTCTGGGGTCCGCCGCCGGCCCTGAGGGGCACCTTGATCCGGGTCGACGTGGACCCCGCCCAGATGTACGCGGGGCTCCCGGCGGACGTGCCCCTGGTGGGCGACGCGCGGGTCCTGCTCACGGCGCTGCTCGCCGAGTGCCGAGGAGGAGGCGGGGACGTCCCAGCGGAAGCGGCGGACCTCGCCCACGTCCCTGCGGACCCCGGCGACGTCCGTGCCCTCCGGGCCGCCCGGGACGACGAGACCCGTGCCCGCGACGCGCGCTGGCTGCCGTACCTCCGGGCCGTGCGCCGCGTCCTCGCCGAGGACGCCGTCCTCACCTCCGACAGCGCCCAGTGCTGCTACTACGGCGCCCTGCCCCATCTGCCCCTCGGCCCCGGGGGCCGCTATCTGCACCCCACCGGTTTCGGCACCCTCGGCTACGCCCTGCCCGCCGCGATCGGCGCGAAGACCGCGTGCCCCGAGCGGCAGGTCGTCGCCCTCAGCGGCGACGGCGGCCTGCAGTTCTCCGTGCAGGAGCTCGCCACCGCGGCGCAGCTCCGGCTCCCGCTTCCCGTCGTCGTCTTCGACAACGGCGGCTACGGCGAGATCCGCGAGGAGATGGCGGCCCGCGGGGACACCCCCCTGGCGGTGGACCTGCCCGCCGTCGACCTCCCCGCGCTCGCCCGCGCCTACGGCGGGCACGGTGCGACCGTGCGTTCGCCGGAGGAGCTCGCCGACGCCCTGGCCCTCGCGCTGACCACTCCCGGACCCACCGTCCTGACCGTGCCCGAAGTTGCCGTCGTTCCCGAAGTTCCCGAAGTTCCTGAGGAGTCCTCCCGATGACGTCCGAGACCGCGACCGCCCTCACGAACCCCCCTCTCATCTCCCTCACCTGGACGGACCATGTGACCGGCCGCCAGGGCCACCTGGTGATCGACCGGCTCGTGCGCGGCGTCTCCAGCGGCGGGCTGCGGATGCGGGAGGGCTGCACCCTCGACGAGGTCGCGGGCCTGGCCCGCGGCATGACGATGAAGGAGGCCCTGCACTACAACCCCGAGGGCCGCTACATCCCGCTCGGCGGCGCCAAGGGCGGCATCGACTGCGACCCGCGCGACCCCGAGGCGTACGGGGTGCTGGTCCGCTACCTCCGTGCCATGCGCCCGCACATCGAGCGCTTCTGGACCACCGGCGAGGACCTCGGCCTCACCCAGGACCTCGTCGACCGCGCGGCCGCCGAGGCCGGTCTGGTCTCCTCGATCCAGGCCGTGTACCCGCTGCTCGACGACGAGGCCGCGGCCCGGCGCCGGCTGGCCGACGCGTTCGCCGTGGACGTGGACGGCATCGGGCTCGACGAGCTGGCGGGCGGCTGCGGCGTCGCCGAGTCGGTCCTGACGGCCCTCGACCGGGCCGGTGTCCCCCACGCGGGGACGCGGGTCTCGGTGCAGGGCTTCGGGACGATGGGCGGGGCGACCGCCCGCTTCCTCGCCCGGGCCGGGCTGAAGATCGTCGCCGTGGCCGACGTCAAGGGGACGGTCCTCAATCCGGACGGCCTGGACGTGGAAGCCCTCCTTGCCGCCCGGGACGCGTACGGGACCGTGGACCGCGCCGCGCTGCGCGCGGACGACCGCGAACTCCCCGGCGACGCCTGGCTGTCCGCCGACGCCGACGTCCTCGTCCCGGCCGCCGTCTCGTACGCGGTCGACGCCGGCAACCAGGCCGGGATCACGGCCCGCTGGATCGCCGAGGCGGCCAACATGCCGGTCCTGCCCGAGGCCGAGGAACGGCTGGCCGCGCGCGGCATCACCGTCCTGCCGGACGTGGTCGTCAACTCGGCCACCAACGCCTGGTGGTGGTGGACCCTCTTCGGCGACATCGGCGCGGACCCGGACGAGGCGTTCGCCCACATCCGGCGCTCCATGCGCGCGCTGGTCGAGCAGGTCCTGGCCCGGGCCGAGCGCGACGGGACCACCCCGCGCGCGGCGGCGCACGGCGTCGTCGCGGACCGGCTGCCGGTGATCGCCGCACGCTTCGGCTGGTACGCATGAGCCTGGACGCCCTCTTCGATCCGCGTTCCGTCGCCGTCGTCGGGGCCTCCGCCGATCCCGCCAAGTGGGGTTACTGGCTGGCCGCCGGCGCCCTCGCCGGACGCTCCCGGCGCACCGTCCACCTCGTCAACCAGCGGGGCGGCGCCCTCGACGGCGTCCCCTTCCTGCCGGACCTCGGGTCCCTGACCACCGTCCCCGAGCAGGTCGTCGTCGCGGTGCCGCCGCCGCAAGTGCGGACCGTCGTCGTCCAGGGGCTCGCGGCGGGCGCGCGGTGCTTCACCGTGATCACGTCCGGCGGCTCCGGTCCGCAGGAGGAACGGGAACTCGCCGCGCTCGTCACCTCGCACGGCGGCCGGCTGCTCGGCCCCAACTGCATGGGCGTCGTCGACACCACCACCGAACTGCGGCTGAGCTGGGGCGACTTCCCTGCGGGGGCGGTCGGTCTTGTGTCGCAGAGCGGGAACCTCGCCCTCGAGATCGGCAGGCTCCTGGCCCGGGCGGGGCAGGGGTTCTCCCGGTTCGTCTCGCTCGGCAACCAGCGCGACATCGACGCGGCGGACGCCCTCGACGCGCTGATCGCCCACGACGCGACGCGTGTCGTCGCCGCGTACGTGGAGGACTTCCGGGACGGGCGGCGCCTGGCCCGCACCCTGGCCGCCGCCCACGCGGCCGGCAAGCCCGTCCTGCTGCTGACCCTCGGCCGCAGCGAGGCCTCCGGCCGCGCGGCGGCCTCCCACACGGGAGCGCTGGTGAGCGCCCGGGCGGTGGTGGACGCCGTCTGCCGCGACACGGGCGCGATCCTGCTGGAGTCGGCGGGCGAACTGGTCGACACGGCGGTGCTGTTGACGGCGACGGCACGCCGGGGCCGGGCGTCGTTCCCCGGACGGAACCGGACCGTGGCCGCGGGCGTGGGTACGGGCACGGCAACAGGCACGGGCAGGGGCGCGGGCACGGCCACAGGCACGGACACGGGCACGGCCACAGGCACGGGCACGGCCACAGGCACGGGCACGGCCACAGGCACGGACACGGGCACTGCCACAGGCAGGGACACGGGCGAGCGCGGGAGCGTCGGCGCGGGCCGGAGCTCGGCCGTCGCCGACAGTGCCCCCGTGGCCCCCGGAGCGCCGCGCATCGCCGTCGTCGGCGACAGTGGAGGCCAGGGCGCGCTCGCCGCCGACGCACTCGTCGCCCGCGGGCTCGACGTCCCCGTGCTCGACGAGGCCACCCGGGCCGCCGTCTCCGCGCACCTCCCCGGCCGGGGCGGCTGCGGCAACCCCGTCGACCTCGCGGGCGCCGGGGAGGCGAACCTCCGCACCTACGCGCGGATCACCCGGGCCCTGCTCGACGGCGGGGACACCGACGCCACGGTCCTCACCGGCTACTTCGGCGACTACGCCACCGCCAACCCCGGCCAGGCCCGCGAGGAGTGCGAGGTCGCCGAGGAGCTGGGCGAGGCCGCGCGGAAGGCCGGCCGGCTGCTCGTCGTCCACACCATGGCCCGCGACACCCCGGCCCTGACCGTGCTGCGCGCGCACGGCGTACCCGTCTACGAGCGCATCGAGCAGGCCGCGACCGCCCTGGCCCACGCGGCCCGGCCGGTCCGCGCGACACCGTACGTGCCACCCCCGCGGGTGCCGTCCCCGTCCCGTCCGGTCGCGGACGGGGGGTACGAGAGCGTCCGGGCCCTGCTCCGGTCCCATGGACTCGACTTCCCCACCGCCGCGTTCGTCAGCACGGCCGACGGGGCGGCCGAGGCCGCCCGCCGCACCGGATACCCGCTCGCCCTCAAGGCGATGGGCCTCGCCCACAAGACCGAGGCGGGCGGGGTGGCCCTCGGCATCGGCGACGAGGCCGCGCTGCGCGCCGCCTTCGCCCGGATGCGGGACGCCACCGGCGCCACCCGGTACGCGGTGGAGGCCATGGCCGTGCACCCGCATTCCGTGGAGCTCATCGCCGGAGTGCGGTACGACCCGGCGTTCGGCCCCGTGGCCATGGTCGGCCTCGGCGGGGTCACCGCCGAACTGCTCGCCGACACCGCGCTCGCCCTCGCCCCGCTCACCCAGGAACGGGCGCGCGCGCTGCTGCTGTCCCTGCGGCACGCACCGCTGCTCACCGGCTGGCGGGGTGCGCCCGCCGTCGACCTGGATGCCGCCGCGGACGCCCTGTGCGCCCTGGCGCGGGCCGCGTCCGAGCACCCCGAGCTCATCGAGCTCGAAGTCAATCCGCTGCTCGTCCACCCGGGCGGCGCGGTCGCCCTCGACGCCCATGGAGTGCTCTCATGACCCGTTTCGACGGACGGACGTACCTCGTGACCGGCGGCGGCAGCGGTATCGGCCGCGCCGTCGCGCTCGCCCTGACGGGGGCGGGCGCCCGGGTCGCCGTCGCCGGCCGCACCCCGGAGCGGCTCGACGAGACGGTCGCCCTGATCGAGAAGGCCGGCGGGGAGGCCCTCGCGGTGCCGACGGACGTGCGGGACCCGGAGGCGGTGGACGCGCTGGTGGCCGCGGCGGTCGAGCGGTTCGGCCGGCTGGACGGGCTGGTCAACAACGCCGCCGGAAACTTCGTCGTCCCCGGCATCGACCTGTCCCCGGGCGGCTGGCGCGCCGTCGTCGACATCGTCCTCAACGGCTCGTACTACTGCACCCGTGCCGTCGCCCGCAGGCTGCGCGAACAAGGCACCGGCGGCTCGATCCTGTCCGTGATCGCCACGTACGCCTGGCACGGCCATCCGGGCACCGTCCACTCGGCCGCCGCGAAGGCCGGTGTCCTGGCGATGACGCGGACCCTGGCGGTGGAACTCGCCCCGCTGGGCATCCGCCTGAACTGCATCGCCCCCGGCCCGACGGAGACGGAGGGCGCCGGCGCGGCCCTGTGGGCCACCGACGAGGCGCGCGAGGAGGTTCTGGCCACGGTCCCGGCGGGCCGCTTCGCCGACCCCGCCGAGATCGCGGAGGCGTCCCTGTTCCTGCTCGGCGACGGGGCGTCGTACCTGACCGGCGAGTGCCTCACGGTGGACGGCGGCCAGTGGCTGGGCAAGCAGGTGTACGGGCGGTCGGCCGGGTAGCGCGGCGGACGGTACGTGGTGAGGGGCGGGCCCGCGGGCCCGCCCCTCGTCGCGTACGGTCCGGACTCAGCTCTTCGTACGGCGGGTCTTCGCGCCCGCCGCGTAGAAGACGAGGCCGATGACCGCGATGATCAGCAGCGGCACGACCTGGCTCAGCGTGTACGCGAGGCGCTGGCCGGCGAAGGCCTCGGGCAGGGAGTCCGCGGGGGAACCCTCCGTGCCGAACCAGCCGATGCCGAAGCCCGGCCAGATCAGCACGACCACGGTGAAGGCGACCAGGCCGGTGGAGAGCGCGGTGACCGTCCAGACGCCGAGGCGGCCGCCCGGGACGGCGTACGGGCGGGGGGTGTCCGGGTACTTGCGGCGCAGCACCACCAGGCTCGGGAAGGTGATGACGTACGAGATGAAGGTCGTGCAGATCGTCAGGCCGAGGCCCGCCGCGAAGTACTTCTCGCCGTCGCCCTCGGTGAGGTTGAGGGCGGCCACGAGGAGGATCGACGCGAGGACCGCCGAGAGCAGGTTCACCCGCACCGGGGTGCCGTGCTTCTCGGAGATCGTGCCGAGCCAGGCCGGCCCGGCGCCGTCGGCGCAGGCGACGGCCTGGGCGCGGTGCGCGCCCATCGCCCAGGTGACGCCGGAGGTCAGCAGGCCGATGATGAGCCCCGCGGCGGCGATGCCGCCGAAGACCGCGCCCGCACCGGTGAGGGTGACCGTGCCGTCCGCGGCGATGGAGCCCCCGTAGACGGTGAAGACGGCCTTGCAGGCGTCGATGAAGCCGCCGAGGCTGCCGATCCGCTCGCTGGGCAGGACGAACATGATGCCGAGGATGGGCCCGCCGTAGAGCAGCAGCGAGGCGACGCCGGAGCGGAGGATGGAGAGCGGGATGTCGCGGCGCGGGTTGCGCATCTCCTCGGCCGCGGAGCTGGGCAGTTCGAAGCCGACGTAGTTGAAGATCAGGACGGGGACGAGCGCCACGAACCCGGCGTAGGTCGGTGAGAACTCGCTCGCGGGCAGGGCGTGCACGCCGTTGCGCACGGCGAAGACGACCACCGAGACGAGGAAGAAGCCGAGCAGCACGATCCGCGCGACGGCACCCGCGATCGGCACCCACTTGCCGACCCGGACGGACTGGACGACGGCGAGCGCGCCGCCCCAGATGAAGACGAGACCGGCGGCGTACTTCCACAGACCGGGCAGCGGCGTGAAGAACTCCTCCCAGGTGGTGAGGGCGATGATGCACAGACTGCCGCCCACCCACACCGGGTTGGAGATCCAGTAGAGGATCTGGTTGAGGCCCGCGGTGAGCCGGCCGAAGGCGAGCCGGGTCCAGACGTACGGGCCGCCCTGGACGGGGAAGGCGGAGCCGAGTTCGGCGACGAGGAGTCCGTAGGGGAGGAAGAAGAGCAGCGCGAGGATGGCCATCCAGGTCAGTCCCTGCGGGCCCTGCGCCGCGACCGACCCGATCGTGTCGAGTCCGACGAGGGTGCATATGAGGAACAGCAGGACGTCGAAGCGGCGTAGCTCCTTGCGGAGCCGGCCGCGCTGTTCGCCCCAGCCCTCGGAGAGGTCGGGGGTCTCGGGTGCGGGCTCTTCGGCCCTGCTGGAGGTGACGGGTGCTTGGGTCACGGGCGGACTCCTACGGCGGCACGGGGGAGGGTCACGTACGGAGCGGCACATCATCTGACTGAACGGCCAGTCAGTAGCCAGCACTGTGAGCCCGGCCACATCGCACTGTCAAGAGCTGTGTAGGGTAAAGCCGTGGCCAGAGTCCGGTTGAGCGTGGAGGAACGGCGCGCGGAGATCCTGCGCGTCGCCGTCGAGCAGATCGAAGCCCGCGGCGTCAGCGGCGTACGCATCGCGGACGTCGCCTCGGCGCTCGGGGTCAGCAGCTCCCTGGTGCTCTACCACTTCTCCACCAAGGAACTCCTCGTCGCCGAGGCCTTCGCCCACGCCGCCGAGGGAGACCTCGCCCACCTGCGCCGACTCCTCGACAAGCCCCGCACCAGCGCCGTGCTCCGGCTGCGCTCGGCCGTGCGCTGGTACGCGCCGACGGGCCAGGCCAAGGGCTGGCGGCTCTGGATCGAGGGCTGGGCGGCCGCGTTGCGCGAACCCGCCCTCAGGAAGGTCGCCCACGACCTCGACCAGCAGTGGAAGGCCGCGATCGCCGACGTCGTCGCACAGGGCGTGACAGCCGGCGAGTTCGTCTGCGACCGCCCCGAGGACGTGGCCTGGCGCCTGACCGCGCTGCTCGACGGACTGGCCGTGCAGATGACCTCGTACAAGGGCCCGCTCAGCCGCGCCACGATGCTGGAATGGGTGGACGACGCGCTCGTGACCGAACTGGGCATCGACCGCGCGACGTTGACGGCCGACCGATAGGGCCAGATCCGTCCCTGCCGCAACCATTGACGGGCCCGTCAGTGTTGCCGCATCCTCTCGGGCCATGGAGAGACAGAGCGGAACGCGTCTGATCGAATCCGATGTCGTCGTCGTGGGCGGAGGGTACGCCGGGCTTGCCGCGGCGCTCCGACTCCACGACCACGCCGTCGACTTCACCCTGATCGAGGCCGCCGACCGGGTCGGCGGCCGGGTCCTGACCGAGATCCGACCGGGCGGCGGACCCCTCGACCACGGCGGCCAGTGGGTCGGCCCCACCCAGACCCGCCTCGTCGAACTCGCCGCGCGCTTCGGCTGTCCCACCTTCCCCACCTGGGAGAAGGGCAGCCACATCGAGGTCTGGCACGACGGCACGAGGGTCCCGTACACCGGCGCCGCCCCCGCCGACGGACCCGGCATCACGGAGTACGTCCGCGTCACCGAGCTCCTCGACACGTTCGCCCGCACCGTCGACACCGTCCGGCCCTGGCGCACGGCCCGCTTCGAGGAATGGGACGCGCGGACGGCCCGGTCCTTCTTCCGCTCCGAGACCGACGACGTGGACGCCCTGCGCCGCCTGGCCCTCGCCGTCCAAGGGCTGTGGTGCGCGGAGCCCGACGAGATCTCGCTCTTCCACGTGCTCTTCTACATCGCCGCGGCCGGTGGCTTCGAGCAGCTGATGGAGACCCGCGGCTGCGCCCAGGACAGCCGGTTCCGCACGGGCGCCGCCGGACCGGCCCGCGCGGTCGCGACCCTGCTCGGCGACCGCGTCCGCCTCGGCGAGCAGGCGCTCTCGCTCGCGTACGACGCCGACGGCGTCCACGTCCGCACCGCGACCACCGTGCTCCGGGCCCGCCGGGCGATCGTGGCCCTGCCCCCGCACGCCGTACGGGCCGTGGGCTTCGCGCCGCCCCTGCCCGCCGCCCGGGACGGCTGGCTCTCGCACAGCCCGATGGGGCGGGTCGCCAAGATCCACGCGGTCTACGACACCCCGTTCTGGCGCGAGGAGGGGCTGTCCGGGGTCGCGACCCTGTACGACGACGGGCCGATCGGCGTCGTGTTCGACAACTCCCCGGAGGACGGTTCGCACGGCGTGCTCGTCGGATTCGTGTACGGCGACCGCGTGGACGGCTTCACCGCCCTGGACGAGACCGGCCGCAGGGCCGCCGCACTGGCCGGCCTCGTCTCCGTGGTCGGCCCCCGGGCCGGACGGCCGCGCGACTACACGGAGAAGATCTGGCCCCAGGACCCCTTCGCCCGCGGCGGATACGAGGCCTACACGACGCCCGGCGGATGGAGCGGGCACGGCGAACGCGGCTGGCGGGAGCCGACCGGGCCCCTGCACTGGGCGGGAACGGAGACCGCGTCGGAGTGGAACGGCTACATCGACGGCGCGGTGTCGTCGGGATACCGGGCCGCCGACGAAGTCCTCGCCGGCCTGGCCGGGGCGGAGGGGGCGAGCGCTGTGGGCGGGTTGGGCGAGGCGAGCGCTGTGGGCAGGTTGAACGAGGCGAGCGGGGCGGAGGGGGTGGCGCGATGACAGTGATCCGGCAGGCGCCGAGCGACGACGCCCGGGCCGTGGCCGATCGGGCACGCCTGGTGGTGCGGTCGGCGGCGGTCAGCCAGCGGGAGTTCGCCGCCCGCATCGGCATGGAGCCCACCGCGCTGTCCAAGGCCCTCAACGGCAGCCGCCGCCTCTCGGCCGGTGAGCTCGCCGCCATCGCGCGGACCGGGAAGGTGTCCCTGCGGTATCTGCGGACCGGGGAGGGACGGCCGCCCACCGCCCCGGACGACCCGGCGGTGCCCGAAGGGCGACGCCGCGCCGAAGCCGTCGACGCGGAGGTCCGCCGGGCCCAGATCCTGGAGGAGACCGCGCGGCTCATCGCCCGCCGCGGCTTCCATCAGGTGCGGGTCGCGGACATCGCCCGCGCCTGCGGGACCAGCACCGGCACGATCCACTACCACTTCCCCACGAAGGGCGACGCGCTGCGCGCCGCCCTGCACCACTACGCCGAACGGCTCCACCAGCGCCTCGAAGCCGAGTTCCGGGACGCGGACGGGCCGGTCGAGAAACTGCGGCGGCTGATCGACGTCCAGCTGATCAGCGGCGAGGACGACAACGACGAATGGTCGGTGTGGGTGCAGTCGTGGAACGAGGCGATCCTCGACCCCGCCCTGCGGGAGGGCCAGCGCGAGATCTACGCCCGCTGGCGGCGGACCGTGCTCGACCTGGTGCACGCCTGTCAGGACGAGGGGATGGCCACGGACGCCGACCCGGAGGCGCTGACCAGCCGGTTCACCGCCCTCGCGGACGGCCTCGCCATCCAGGTCCTCGCGGGGAACGGGGAGATGACTCCGGCCCGGATGCGGGACCTGCTGCTCGACGCGTTCGAACCGCACCTCACGCTCCGCTGACGGGGAGCGGCGGCCCGCTCCGGGCCGCCGCCCGTCCGGGCCCGAGAAAGGACGTCCCATGACGACGCGTTTCCCGCACCTGTTCAGCCCCCTGAGGATCGGCGGCGTCACCGTACCCAACCGGATCCTGTCCTCCGGCCACGACACGGTCCTGGCCGAGGACGGCGCGGTCACCGAGGACCTGATCGCCTATCACGAGGCGCGCGCCGCGGGTGGTGTCGGCCTGATCGTGCTCCAGGTCTCCGGCGTGCACGAGTCCGCCCGCTACACCACGCACGTGCTGATGGCCACCGACGACGCGTGCGTGGCCGGCTATGCCCGGCTCGCGGCGGCGGTGCACCGGCACGGTACGAAGGTCTTCGGCCAGCTGTTCCACCCCGGCCGGGAGATCCTGGAGTCCGCGGACGGCACGGCTCCGGTGGCGTGGGCGCCCTCGGCCACGCCGAGCGAGCGCTTCCACGTCATGCCGCGCGCCATGACCGAGGCGGAGATCCACGAGGTCGTCGACGGCTACGGACAGGCGGCCCGCCGGCTGCGCGAGGCCGGGCTCGACGGCGTGGAGGTCGTCGCCAGCCACGGGTATCTGCCGGCGCAGTTCCTCAGCCCCCACGTCAACGTCCGGACCGACGGCTGGGGCGGCGACCGCGAGGGGCGGCTGCGGTTCCTGCGCGAGGCGCTGCGCAGCGCACGGGCGGAGGCACGGCCGGACTTCGCCGTCGGCCTGCGCGTCTCGGGCGACGAACTGAGCCACGACGGCCTGGACACCGAGCTGGTCCTGGACACCGTCGCCCGGCTCGACGCCGAAGGACTCCTCGACTACGTCTCGGTGTGCGCGGGCAGTTCGTCGAGCCTGTCCGGGGCCGAGCACATCGCTCCGTCCATGTTCCGGCCCGTCGGCTACACCGCCCCGCTGGCCGCGAAGGTACGCGCGGTGGTCGGCGTCCCGGTGATGGTGGCCGGCCGGATCAACCAGCCGCAGGAGGCGGAGCAGATCCTCGCGGACGGGCAGGCCGACGCCTGCGCGATGACCAGGGCGCTGATCTGCGACCCGGAGCTGCCGGCCAAGACCGCCGAAGGCCGTACCGAGGAGATCCGTGCGTGTATCGGCTGCAACCAGGCCTGCATCGGCCACTTCCAGCTCGGCCACCCCATCTCCTGCATCCAGCACCCGGAGACGGGGCGGGAGCGTCGCTTCGGGGTCCTGCCGCTCGTGACACGGCGCAAGAAGGTGCTGGTGGTCGGCGGCGGGCCGGCCGGCCTGAAGGCCGCTGCCGTGGCGGCCGCACGCGGCCACGACGTGGAACTGCACGAGGCGGGCCGCCGTGTGGGCGGCCAGGTGCTGCTTGCCGAACGGCTTCCGGGGCGGGCCGAGTTCGGCGGGGTGGTCACCAACCTGGAGGGCGAGGCGCACCGCGCCGGAGTCCGCGTCGTGACGGGCTCGCGGATCGACGTCGCGGAGCTCGCCGCCGCGGCCCCGGACGCCGTGATCCTCGCGACCGGGGCCCGGCCCCGCCGACCGCGCCTGGAGCTGATGGACGACCCGGTGGTGCTCGACGCCTGGTCGGTGATCCGCGGCGACGCCGAGCTCCCCCGCGGCCGCCGGGGGCGGATCGTGGTGGCGGACTGGCGCGGCGACTGGATCGGCCTCGGCGTCGCCCTCCTCCTGGCCGGCCAGGGCCGGAAGGTGACCCTCTGCGTGACCGGCTTCGCGGCCGGCGAGCACCTGCAGCAGTACGTACGCGCCGCGATGCTGGCCCAGGCCGTGCGTGCCCGGGTCGAGATCGTGCCCAACGTCCGGCTCTACGGCGCGGACGACGACACCGTCTACCTCCAGCACACCCTGACCGAGGACCCGGTGGTCCTGGAGGGCACGTCCGGGGTCGTCCTGGCCCAGGGCCACCTCCCGGTCACCGACCCGGACCCGCTCGCCCTGGGCCTCGCGCCCGACCGTGTCTTCGCGGTGGGCGACCGCGTCAGCCCGCGCACGGTGGAGGAGGCGGTACTGGAGGGCCTGACGGTGGCATCCGCGCTGTAGACGTGGCGCGGGCCGGCCGGGGGACGGCGACCGCCGCGGACCCGGCCCTGCTCCGCCGGACCGGCTCTAGGCTCCGTCGCCGCCCAGCTCGGCCCAGACGGTCTTGCCCTCGTCGGTGTACCGCACGCCCCAGTTGTCCGCGAGGGAGGCGCAGATGAGGAGGCCGCGGCCGCCCTCGTCGACGGCTTTGGCGTGGCGGAGGTGGGGAGCGGCCTGTCCCGCGTCGGTCACCTCGCAGGTGAGGGACGGGCCGTCGGCGATGAGGCGGAGGGTGACGGGGGCGGCGCCGTAGCGAAGGGCGTTGGTGACGAGTTCGCTGACGACGAGCGTCACCGTGAACGGGTCGGCGGGATGCTTCCAGCGCCTCAGCCGGTCCTCGACCTGGGCCCGCGCCGTACCGACGGCGGACAGGTCGTACGGGACCTCCCACGCGGCCAGTTCGTCCGGCGGCAGATGGCGGGTACGGGCGAGGAGCAGGACCCGGTCGGGGGCGAGGAGCCGTTCCACGTCGTCGGCCATCGCCTCCGGGTCGCGCTCCGGGTGCGCGAGGGCCGCCATCAGGTCCTCCGCCCGCGGCCCTTCGCCGGCCGAGGCCAGACAGAGGGTGCTGCCCTCGGGAGGGAAGAGCGTCGCGCAGGCGAACGGCGGGCCTTCGCCGCCCAGCAGGGGCCCCTCGTCGAGCGGCCGGCTGTCCGCCGAGCCGTCGGGGTGGACGACGACGAGCAGCGAGGCACCGGCACGCGCGATGTCGAGCCGCCCGTCGACGGGGTCGTGGACGGCGATCGTGCATCCGGCGGTGGGGTGCGGGTCGACGGGGGCGGGCACGGCGAGCTGCGCGCCGGGGGCGGCGGCGGACACGGTCAGCGGGGCGCCGCCGTGGGTGAGCGGCACGGTGTCCGGGGTGCCCCCGTGGGTGAGCGGCGCGGTATCTGAGGTGCCCCCGTGGGTGAGCGGCGCCGTGTCCGGGGCGCCCCCGTGGGTGAGCGGCGTTGCCCCGGGCGCTCCCGCCGGGGTCGGCGGCGCGGCGGTTCGGGTCCCGGGCGTCCCCTCGCCCTCCGCGGCGAGGCTGAGCGTGGTCGCGTGGAGGCGGGCGAGGAGTTCGTGCGGGTCGAGGTCCAGCGTGGTCAGGCTGTGGACGGCGGTCCGCAGCCTGCTCATCGTGGCGACGGCTCCGGGCCCAGGGGACTCGACCTGCCCCACGACGAGGGCCACGCGCGCGCCCGGCAGGGGGATCACGTCGCACCAGGAGCCGGCGCCACTGCCGCCCGGCCGGTGGCGGCGGGCGACGTCGACGGCGCTCTGGGTCGCCTCCTCCCTGGGCGGCGGCCAGCTCTGCAGGGCGGTCATGACGATGTGTTCGCGGGTGTACCGGAGCGCGTTCTCCAGGCAGTTCGCCGTACGGGACGCCAGGGCGTCGGCGAGGGCGCGGTCGTCGGGGCCGTACGGCTCCCCGTCGTCGAGGCGTCGGAAGGCGACCGCGCCGAAGATCTGCCCCCGTACGGTGAGCGGTACGACGAGGCGCGTGGCCGGGCCGTCGCCCGTCCCCGCCGGCGGGAACGGGCCTTCCGCGGTCGGCAGCCGGTCCCCGAAGATCCCCGGCAGCAGGACGGCGCCGGCCTCCGGGACCTCCGGTCCGTGCTCCGTCCTGCCGGTGGCGGCGCAGCGCAGCAGCGGGACCGTGTCCCGGTACTGGAGGGCCGGGTCCTGGCCCCGGAAGACGGCGTCGGTGAGGGCGACCACGACGGAGTCGGCGAACGCGGGCACGGTCACGTCGACGAGTTCCCGGGCGGTGCGTTCCACGTCGAGGCCGGTGCCGATGCGCTCGTGGGCGTCGTGCAGGAGCCGCAGCCGGGCCTGCGCCCGTTCGCGGTCGGTGACGTCGGTGCTGGTGACGACCACGCCGAGCACCCGGCCCGCGCCGTCCTGGAGGCGGTGCGCGGAGGCGGAGTAGACGTGCTCGGTGTGCTCGGCGCCGGGCGGGTGCCCGGAGACGAGCCGGTCGGTCGCGGGGCGGCCCGTCGCGAGGACCTCGCGCAGGACGGCTTCGTCGATGTGCACACCGGCGTACGAGGCGTACGCCTCGACCGCGGGCATGCCGAGGACCCGGTCGGCGGGGAAGCCGTGGATCCCCGCGACGACGGCGTTCACCCGGACGATGCGGAGATCCGTGTCCAGGACGTGGAGTCCGATGTCGGCCTGGGTGAAGACGGCGTCGAGGACGGCGTCGCCCCACGCGGTCTCCGCGCCCCAGGGTTCGCCGCCCCCGGGCGGGGGCGTACCCGCCTGCTCCTGCTCACGGTATGCGTCCACTCGTCGTCGCTCCCGCCGGACGTGCACGGCCGCGCCTCAGCCGATGCCGACGAGCCTCTCCCAGATCCGGCCGTCCCGCGAACGCAGCAGGCCCCGCCTACCACTTCTCCAGGCAGTACACGTAGCCCGTGCTGTCCGTCCACAGGAGGCCGTCGGATCCGTTCGAGTGTCCCGCGCCGCAGGCGGACTCCTTCACCCCTCTTCCGTCCCAGGCATGGACCGCGGAGACCCTCAACTTGGTGGAGGGGCCCGCGCAGGAGCCCTCCGCCCACAGCACGGACGACGGAAGGTATCCCGAGTCGTACCTGGTCTCGTCCAGGCAGTCGCCTCTGACGACCTTCGGTCCGACGCAGAGGGTGGATCCGGGCCAGTGTTCGCTGGGCTGCGGATTCTTCGGGCAGGGACCGCCGGCGGCCGTGTGCGCCACGACCGCCATCGTCGCGGTGGGCGCGTCGCAGTCCACCTCGACGGGATTCACGGGCTTGTAGTCTCCCGGTCCGACGCGGGTGTTGGCCAGACAGACCGCCGCCGCCTGCCCGCCGTCGGACATGCGGTCGTGGACCAGGTATCCGCCCGTCGACACCGCGACGGCGAGCGCCGCCGCGACCAGGACCCTGACGCGCCGGCCGGACCCTCGGCCACCCGCCGCCGTGGTGGACACCGGGCGCGGGACCGGATCCGGAGCCGGAGCCGGTTTCGGGCGGGCGGTCCGTGTCGGGGCGGAGTGGAGCGCCGGTACGACGCCCGCGGGGCGGGGGGCCACGGGGTCCGGGGCTGCTAGGTCCGGGGCCACAGGGTCCGGGGCTGAGGGGTCCGGGGCTGAGGGGTCCGGGGCTGCGGGGTCAGGGGCTGCGGGGTCAGGGGCTGCGGGGGCGGCGCTCCCGGCCGAGGTCCGGGCCGGGCGGTCGGGGGCCTCCGGTGGTGGTACGTACTCGTGGCTCGCCCGGATCAGGTCCGTCCACGCCGCCGGAAGCAGTTCGCTGCCGCCGACGGGCCCGCGCTCGAAGGCGGCGAGGATGTCCCGGGGTGTCGGCCGGGACGACGGGTCCCGCTTCAGAAGTGGCCGGATCAGGTCGTCGAGTCCGCGCGGCAGACCGTCGAGCGCGACCTCGGCCCGCTGGACGTGTGCGAGGAGCCGGAAGGCGTCCGAATCCGGTGCGTACGGGGGCCGGGCCGTCGCGAGGTGGAAGAGCGTCGTGCCGGTCGAGTACACGTCGGAGGCCGGGGTGGAGGCCTCTCCGCGTGCCTGCTCGGGCGAGGTGAACGCGATCGTGCCCAGGGTCAGGGAGGTACGGGTCAGGTCGAGCGCGTGGGAGATGCCGAAGTCGATGAGCCGGGGACCGGACAGGGGCAGGAGCACGTTCCCCGGTTTGACGTCCCGGTGCACGATCCCCGCCCCGTGGAGGTCCACCAGCGCCTCGGCCATTCCGGCGGCGATCCAGCGCACGGCGTCCGGTGGCAGCGCGCCGACCTCCCGGACCAGCTCGGCGAGGGAGAGGGCGGGGACGTACTCGGTGGCCATCCAGGGCCGCTCCGACTCGGCGTCCGCGTCCAGTACGGTCACGGTGAACAGCCCGTTGACGCGGCGGGCCAGCGCCACCTCGCGGGCGAACCGCCGCCGGTCCGTCTCCGAGACCTCGCCCTCCGCGAGGAGGGTCTTGAGGGCCACGAGACGACCGCTGACCGTACGGCCGAGGTAGACCCGGCCCATGCCGCCGGCCCCCACCCGGGCGATCAGCCGGTACGGGCCCAGCCGTACCGGATCGTCGTCCCGCAGTGGCCGCAGCCGTGGCGCGCCCATTCCCATCCCCCCGCTCCCCCTTGCCTCCCGAGCCCCGAGGCACCGACCGTACGGGATCACCCTCCCCGTCGGCCGGGGAATGCGGGCGTTTCAGGTGCGCCGAACAGGCAGTTCCGGACATGCCACGGAAGCGGGGTGCGCGTGGGCGGCATGGGTAGAGTCGGAAATCGGACGAGCCGGGGCGAAGGAGGGCGACGGAGCATGGCGGTGGACGGACTCGACACGCGGATCCTGCGGCTGCTGATCGAGCAGCCGAGGACGAGCGTGCGCGAGTACGCGCGGATCCTGGGCGTGGCGCGGGGCACCGTGCAGGCGAGGATCGACCGGCTGGAGCGGGACGGGGTGATCACGGCGACCGGGCCGGTCCTCTCCCCCGCCGCCCTCGGGCATCCGGTGCTCGCCTTCGTGCACGTCGAGGTGACCCAGGGTCATCTGGACGAGGTCGGCGACGCGCTCGCGGCGGTGCCGGAGATCGTGGAGGCCTTCTCCATCACCGGCGGCGGCGATCTCCTGACCCGGGTGGTGGCCCGGGACGCCGGGCATCTGGAGGACGTCATCCAGCGGCTGATCCAGCTGCCGGGAGTGGTCCGCACCCGGACCGAGATCGCACTGCGCGAGCGGGTGGCACACCGGCTGCTGCCGCTGGTCGAGGCGGTCGGACGGCGTTCGGGAACGGCCTGAGCGACCGCGTCCGTGGTCAGAGGCGGTCGAACGGCGATGGGGAACGGCGGCCTGAGCGACCGCGTCCGTGGTCAGAGGCGGTCGGACCGCGATGGGGAACGGCGGCCTGAGCGACCTTGTCCGCCGGTCCAGGCGGTCGCGCGGCGATCGCGAACGGCCCGAGACACCACGTCCGTTGGTCGGTTCCTCCAAGTCGGCTGGCAGATGCCATGAGCCTGACGGTGATCGCTTGCAGATGAGATCCCCTTCCACCTAACGTGATCGCCATGCAGTCCTACACCATCGGTCAGGCCGCACGCCTGCTCGGCGTCAGCCCCGACACGGCACGCCGCTGGGCCGACGCGGGCCGGGTCACGACCCACCGCGACGAGAACGGCCGGCGCCTCATCGACGGCCGCGACCTCGCCGCCTTCTCCGTCGAGGTCGGTCAGGGCGCCCACGGGGACGAGGAGGAGCCCTACACCTCCGCCCGCAACGCCTTCCCCGGGATCGTGACCGCCGTCAAGCTCGGCGACGTCGCCGCCCAGGTCGAGATCCAGGCCGGTCCGCACCGGCTCGTCTCACTGCTCACCCGCGAGGCGGTGGAGGAGCTGGGCCTCGAGGTCGGCATGCAGGCGACCGCCCGCGTGAAGTCGACCAGCGTGCACATCGACCGGACCTGAACCCTCCGGGACGCGGAACTCCGGGAGCCCCGGGGTCCGCGGGCCCGGAGTCGGCGGTGGGGTCTGCCCGAATCCGGGGGGACGGGCAGCCCCCACACCGTCCTATCGGCGACTCCCCTCCACGCTCCCGTGACGGGGAGTCAACAGGCCTGATCCGGGCCGATATTCGCGTGCGCCCCACAGACGCCTGTGGCAGGGTTCGACCGCCCTGTCCCCGTGTGATCCGGAGCGTCCCGTGTCCCTGCCCGAGCGCCTCGTCCCCCTTCTCGACCAGTTCGACTTCGCCCGGAAGCGGCTCGCCGACCGCATGGCGGGACCGGTGATGGACAGCGGCAACGGTACGGACGTCGAGGTCGGTCCGATGACCGACGCCGAGTACCTGTGGGAGCCGGCGCCCGGCTGCTGGTCCGTCCGGCGGCACGCCGACGGCCCGGGGGCGCGCGCGACCCTCCTGGTCGGCGCCGGGGAGTGGGGCCGGGACACGACGCTCCCGCCGCACCCCACGCCGCCGCCGTTCACGACGATCGCCTGGCGGCTCAGCCATCTCTCCGAGATGCTCGCGCTGCGCGCCGACCACACGAACGGCAGCCGCAGCCTGACCCGTGACGACTACGCGGTCAGCGGGGACGTCGCCTCCGCCCTCGCCGCCTTCGACGCCGCCGCCGACGCCTGGCGCGAGGCGCTGCTGTCCGTCGACGACAAGGCGCTCGACACGGTCGGCCACTGCACCTACCCGCACGGCAGCGACGCGGAGAACCCCTTCCTGGAGATCGTCTGGTGGGTCAACCAGGAACTTCTGCACCACGGCGCGGAGATCGCCCTCCTCCGGGACCTCCACCGGCTGCTCCCGTAAGGGGGTTCAGCGGGTCGTACGGGCCAGGAGCATCGCCACGTCGTCCTGGGCGGCCCCCGGCAGGAGCCGCCCGATGACCTCGTCGCACAGGGTGTCCAGGGGCCGGTCCAGCGGCCGGAGCGCCTCGGCGAGCTGCCGCATGCCCTGGTCGAGGTCCCGGTCGCGGGCCTCGATGAGACCGTCCGTGTAGAGGACGAGGAGTCCGCCCCCGGGCAGGACGACCTCCTCCGCTCCGAAGTCGTGCGCCCCGGTGCCGAGCGGCGTCCCGGGCGGCCCGTCGAGGAAGGTGATGGTGCCGTCCGGGGTGGCGACGGCGGGCGGCGGATGGCCCGCGCGGGCGATGACCCAGCCTCCGTCGGCCGGGTCGTGGACCGCGTACACACAGGTGGCCATCTCGTCCTCGCCGAGGTCGGCCACGACGGCGTCCAGGGAACTCAGCATGCGGGCCGGTGCGATGTCGTGGCGGGCCAGGGTCCGTACGGCGGTGCGCAGTTGGCCCATGACGGCGGCCGCGTGGATGCCGTGGCCCATGACGTCGCCGATGACGAGGCCCGTGCGGCCGCCGGGCAGCGCGATGACGTCGAACCAGTCGCCGCCGACGTCGTGGGAGCTCGCGGGGAGATAGCGGCCGGTGAGTTCGAGGCCGGTGACGTCCGGGAGCTCGTTGTTGGTGAGGCTGCGCTGGAGGGTGAGGGCGGCCTCCCGCTGGGTGGTGTAGAGCCGGGCGTTGTCGATGTTGAGGGCGGCGCGGGCGACGACCTCGTCGATGAGGACGCAGTCCTGCGCGTCGAAGGGCTCACGGGTACGGAGCCGGGTCACCGTGATCGCCCCGAGCACCTGCCCCCGGGCCACCAGGGGGACGAGCCGGGCCGAGCCGATGCGGGTGGCGAAGTAGGTGCGGAGCGACTCGGTGCGCGGATCGGTGAAGAGCTTCGGGATGTCGGAGGTGTAGAGGTTCGTGGGCCGCCCGTGGACGACCACCTGCTCGTACACGGAGTCGAGGGGGATCTGGAAGGTCTGGCCCGGGGCGAGGAGGGACGTGGGCGCGGTCGGGTCGGGGAAGCGGGCCGCGAGGCGCCGCAGCACCCCCCGGGTGGAGGCCGCCGGATCGTCGGGTTCGAGGACGGACTCCAGCATCTGCACGTCGGCCGAGTCGGCCAGCTGGGGTACGAGGAAGGCGACGGCCTCCTCGGCCGTCTGCTTCAGGTCCAGGGTGGTGCCGATCCTCGCCCCGGCCTCGGCGAGCAGGGCGAAGCGGTGCCGGGCCCGCTCGACCTCGATGTGCGCCTCCTGGCTCTCGGTGATGTCCACGAGGGAGGCGATCAGACCGAGCGGCCGGCGCTCGGCCCGGTCGACGAGCGGGGCGTAGGAGCAGGACCAGATGTGGTCGCGGTCGGGGTCGGCGGGGGTGCGGCCGACCCGGCGGGCGTCCACCACGGCCGTACCGCTCTCCAGGACCTGGCGCATGAGGGACTCGAGCGAGGCGGCGTTGACGCCGGGCACGACCTCGGTGAGCCGGTGGCCCACGTGCCGGGCGGCCGACACGCCGTTCATCCGGGCGAGGGCGTCGTTGACGCGCAGGAAGCGCAGGTCGGGGCCGAGCAGGGCGAGCCCTATGGGCGACTGGGTGAAGAGGCTCTCCATCGCCGCCAGGTTCTCCCGCATCCGCAGGACCTCGGAGGTCTCCACGGCGATGAGCATCGCGCCCGGGCGTCCTTCCGGGTCGGCGGCGGGGACGATCCACATCTCCATGGTGACGGTGTGGCCGTCGCGGTGGCGGACGGGCAGCGTGCCGACCATGGTCTCGCCCGCCTGGACGCGGTCGGTGAGCCGGTCGGCGAGCTCACGGTTCGCGTCGGGGACGAGGAGCGGGGTCGCGAGCCTGCCGAGGACGTGCTCGGGCCGGTGGCCGAGGAGGTCCTGCGCGGCGAGCGACCACTCGACGATGCGACCCTCGGCGTCCTCCCGCCAGAGGGCGATCGGGAGCAGCTCGCGGAGCACGCCCGCATCACCGACGGCCGCCCGGGGCGGCTGCGGAACCCTGCTCGACGACTGGTGAGTCTCCAACGCATCGACCTACGCATCGGCCTGGCCCCAGGGGGCGCAATCCCTACCGAATCACCCTAGCCGAGGAGCCGTCGGCGGGCGCTGCGCAGTGCGGCCGTTCGGTTCCGTAGTTCTACGGATGTGCGGGGCGGCCCGGGGCTGCGAGAGTCGGTCCGACCTCTGTGCGTACGGAAACGGGCGGCCAGCGCCTGGCGGCGCGCGGGCGGCTCCGTCACACTCGGTGACCACGGGGGCGTGTACGGCGAGGTGGGCGGGGTCGGGACCGGGGCGGGCGGCCGTCCGCGCCCCGAGGAACAGGGTGTGACCCGAGTACAGGGGTGCGTGTGAGCAGAGTGATCGACGGCCGTTTCGAACTGGTGGAGCGGCTGGGCGGCGGCGGGATGGGCACGGTGTGGCGCGCCCGCGACCTGGCCCTCCACCGTGACGTGGCGGTCAAGGAGGTGCGTCCGCCGGACCCGGCGATGGCCGAGCACGACGTCGAGGGGGCGAGGACCCTGCGGGCGCGCGTGCTGCGCGAGGCGCGTGCCCTGGCGAGGATCGACCACCCCAACGTGGTGACGATCCATCACATCGTGGACGCGGGCGAGGGCACCTACCCGTGGCTCGTGATGGAGCTGGTCACCGGCGGCTCCCTCCAGGACCGCCTCGACCGGGGCACGATGACCCCGGGCGAGGCCGCCGCGCTCGGCCGCGACCTGCTGTCCGCCCTGCGCGCGGCCCACGAGCGGGACATCGAGCACCGCGACGTGAAGCCCGCGAACGTCCTGCTGCGACCGGACGGGCGACCGGTGCTCACCGACTTCGGCATCGCGGCGATCCGCGAGTCCACCGTCCTGACGACCTCGGGTTCGATCATCGGCTCGCCGGACTACATGGCGCCGGAACGGATCCGGGGCGGCACGAGCGGACCCGCCGCCGATCTGTGGTCGCTCGCCATGCTGTTGTACGTGGCGGTGGAGGGCCACCATCCGCTGCGCCGGGAGAACACCCTGGCCACCCTGGCGGCCGTCCTCTCCGACGACGTGCCCGCTCCCCTGCGGGCCGGTGCGCTGACCGACGTACTGACCCGGCTGCTGGTACGGGACCCGGCCGCCCGTCCCGACGCGGAGGAACTCGACCGCGCGCTGGCGGCGGTCGGGGCGGCGGGGCCGGTGGCCGCCGCCGGGGCGCCCGCCGCCGAGGACGGAGGGACGACCTCGTTCCGGCTGGCACCGCCGGCCGTCACACCGGAGAGCCCGGCGGACGGCGCTCCCGCGGGGACCGCGCCGGTGGCGGCGGCACCGGCCTCCGTGGCCGGACGGCGGCGGCGCGGGCGTCTCGGCCGGTTCCTCGGGGCGGCAGTCGTGGTCGTGCTGGCCGTCGGGCTTCCCGTGGCTGTCATGAGCGGGGAGTGGCGGCCGGCCGACCCGGGGAGCGGGCCGAGCGCCGCCCCACCCACGCGGCGGACGCCGACATCGTCGGCTCCGGCCGGGGCGGCGGCTCCCGAGAAGCTCGATCTGCTCACGGCCGACGGGGTACGGACCGCCGTGGCCGCGGTCAAGGCGGCCTCCGGCGGGGCGAAGGTCACCGGGTTCGTCGTCCACCCGGACTACGCGGTGGCCCAATCGCTGGTCAAGGGCAGCACGAAACGGTACGACCGGTACGTGTACCGGGGCGGCGACGTGGCCGTCCGGCAGGGTCCCGGCGGCACCGCCTTCCCGGGCGCGGTCCCCGCCGACCTGGACGCGTTCGCCTGGGAGACGCTGCCGGCGCTCATGAAGCGCGCCGACAAGGAGCTGGGCGTCGACCGGCCGACGAGCCGCTACCTCGTCCTCACCCCGGGTTCGACGCTCCTCGGGAGCGAGGCGGGCCTGAGCGTCCACCTGTCCGACACCTACGGCGTCGCCTATCTGACCGCCGACGCCAAGGGCCGGGTGACCGCCACCTATCCCCGCAAGGACTGACCGGCCGGCGTCCCGTCCCTGACGACCAGCGAGGCAAGACCGGCGCGGGTCTCCACGCCCGTCTTGCGGTAGACGCGGGCGACATGGCTCTCGACCGTGCGCGGGCTCAGGCAGAGCCGGTCGGCCACGGCCTGGTTGGTGAGCCCCTCGGCCACCAGGGCCGATATCTCCCGCTCGCGCGGGGTGAGGACGGCGAGCCGCCCGCCGGTGGCGCCACCCCGGGGCGGTGCGGGAGTGCGGTCGGCCAGGTCCACCAGCATGCGGGCGCCGGCCCCGGCTCCGGACGGCGGCGGACTGCCGGGCGTCGCCCGAGGCCTGGAGCTGTGGTGCGGCGAGGAGCAGGCTGTGGGCCTCGCGCAGGACCGCCCCGGAGCCCGCGCAGTCCCGAGCGGCCTCGGTGAACTCCCGGGCCGCGGCCACCGGTTCACCCCGCCCGGCCAGGACCCAAGTCCGCGAAAGCGTCCATGTCACCGTCCCCCTGTCCTGCTCCTGCCCCCGCTCCCAGTTGTACGGCACGCCACCGACATCGGCCTCAGCCGGTGGCGAGGTCCTTGAAGGCGCGGGTCTGTTCCGTGATGGCCCGCGCCGTGGCTCCTGGAGTGCGCGCGGCGCGCGGCCGGGTGACGGCCCCAAGCGCCGGCCGGCCGCTCAGGGATGCATCCTGGCGCCCTTGAGCACCTTGTCCACGGCGTTGCGCGGCCCGTACACGGCGATCCCCGCAAGATCGAGCTGTCCCGCGCCCACGGCCCGTACGGCCGCGCGGTTGTCCCCGTCGTTGCCGGTGGTGAAGAGGTCCGTCGTGAACACGGCGCGGGGCAGCCCTCGGGAGAGGGCCCGGCCGTGCGCGGCGGTCAGCGTCTCCTTGGTCCCCTCGAAGACCAGGACGGGCTGGCGGAACATCGGCAGGTACGGGGTGTCGTCCGCGTCGGCGTACCGTTCGCCGATCACCTCGGGGAGCTCCGTGCCGAGGCCGCTGACCAGGAACGCGGTGACGTTCAGCCGCTGCCAGGTCTCCAGGTCCTCGCGCAGCAGCACGGCGATCTTGGTGTCGAAACGTACGGGGGTGTGGTCGGTCGTCGTCATGCTCCGAGACTGCCGCCGGCCCCTCGGCGCGGTCTTGTACATTTCTTGCATGGTGGCCCACACGGCGACCCGTCAGGAGGTCTCGGCGTGGCGCCCGCGCGTGCCGGGTGTCGTGGAGGTGTTCCACGCCCGGTTCACCGAGCACGCGTACCCGATGCACGTGCACGACGTGTGGACGCTGCTCATCGTGGACGACGGCGCGGTCCGGTACGACCTCGACCGGCACGAGCGCGGCACTCCGGGCGACACGGTGTCCCTGCTTCCGCCGCAGGTCCCGCACAACGGCTCGCCCGCCACCTCGGACGGCTTCCGCAAGCGGGTCCTGTACCTGGATCTGACGCAGCTGGACGAGAGCTTCATCGGTCCCGCGGTCGACGCGCCCGATCTGGTCGACCCGCTGCTGCGGCGGCGCGTCGGGCAGTTGCACACCGCGCTCGCGGAGCCGGGTGACGAGCTGGAGGCGCAGAGCCGTCTCGCCCTCATCGGCGAGCGGCTGCGCGGCCATTTGCGGCCCCGGTTGATCACGCCCGCGCGTGCGGCCGATGCCGGGGTGGCGCACGGCCTGCGGGAGCTCCTGGACGCGCGCCTGGTCGAGGGCGTGACGCTCGACGAGGCCGCCCTGCTGCTGCACGCCCATCCGGCGCATCTCGTACGGGCGTTCAGCGGGGCCTTCGGCATCGCACCGCACCAGTACCTGACGGCCCGGCGGATCGACTGGGCGCGGCGGCTGCTGCTGGACGGGCAGCCGCCGGTCGAGGTGGCGGCCGCGACCGGCTTCTACGACCAGTCGCATCTGAACCGCTCGTTCAAGCGGATCGTGGGCACCACCCCGGGGCGCTTCGCCCGGACGCGAGGCGGTGCGTCCGCGCTGTCGTGAACTGGCCACCGGGCGAGGGCGCGAAGGCGTTCCGGAAGCGGTCGGCCGGCGACCGGGCGTGTGCCAGGAGCGCGTGAACCCGCTCGGAAAGCGAGCGATCCTGCGCGGAAAAGTGACGAACGCGCCAAACACTCCCTCCGCGACCCCGCGGACGACCGAATTCCACCTCTCGTCACCCAAACGGACCAGATGATGCACAGGTAGTCATCCTGCCTGGTCGCAGTGACTCCAGCGCCCCGCCGCACGCCCTGTCGAAGCCGATCTTCCGCCCGCACTCTGATCACCAGGGAGCGGCGAGCGGAAAGCGGGGGCCGAGTGGACACAGGCAAGGACGTGGACGTGTGCGTCGTCGGGGCCGGACCGGTCGGACTGACGCTCGCGATCGCCCTGCGCCGGCTGGGGCTGCGGGTACGGATCGTCGACAAGGCGCCGGCCGCCAAGCACGAGGCCCGCGCCCTGGTCCTCTGGGCGCGGGCCCGTGAGGCGCTCGACGCCCTGGGGGTCGGTGGGCTGCTGCGGAGTCACGGGGTGGAGCTGGACGCGGTCACGATCCACGCGCGCGACCGGTTCCTCGGCGAACTCACCACCGGCTGGGCACTCTCCGCCCACGCCCGCCCGCTCAACATCGAACAGCACGACATCGAACGGCTCCTCTGCGAGGAACTCGCCCGGCTCGGCACTCGCGTCGAGTGGGACACCGAGGTGACCGACGTCGAACTCCACGAGGACCGGGCCGCGTTCACGCTGCGCCACGGGGACGGCGGCGTCGAGTCCGCGGCCGCGCCCTGGATCGTCGGCTGCGAGGGCACGGCGAGCGTCGTCAGGGACCGGCTCGGCATCGCCTTCGAGGGCCGTCGCCGCACCGGCCTCCAGGTCGTCCAGGGCAACGCCCGCCCCACCTGGCCGCTCGGCGAGCGGCCAGGACGCGGGCACATCTTCCTGGCCCCGCACCGCTCGCTGCTGGTCTTCCCGCTGCCCGGCGGCGGTTTCCGCTTCTTCTGCTTCCGCGACGATCCCGACCCCGGCCTGACCCCCGCGCCCACCGTGGCCGAACTGCGCGACCTGGTCGCCGACACCGCCCGGATGCCCGGCCTCCGTCTGGACACGACGGAGCCGCTCTGGCTGAACCGGGCCCGGTTCAGCGACCGGGTCGCCGCCCGGCTCCGCCACGGCCGCGGACTGCTCGCCGGGGACGCGGCGCACGCCTGGGCGCCGGTCGGCGGCCACGGCATGAACATCGGCATCCTCGGCGCCCACAACCTCGCCTGGAAGCTGGCCGCCGTGCACCGGGGGCAGGCGGACGAGCGGCTCCTGGACACGTACGGCGAGGAGCAGCGGCGGATGGCGGTGCGGTACATCCGCGAGATGCGGTTCAACGTCATGGAGCTGCCGCTGCCGCCGCTGGGCCACCGGGCGTTCACGGCCACCGTGCCCGCGGCGCTGGCCCGGCGCGGCTTCCAGCGCCGGCTCGACCTGCGCCTGAGCGACCTGCGCCGCAACCACCGGGGCGGCGCCCTCTCCTGGCACCACCCCGCCGGGCATCGCCGGCGCGGCCCGCGCGCGGGCGACCGCGTGCCGGACGCGAGGGTGACCACCGCCGGAAGTCCCGTCGCCTGTCGGCTGCACACCCTCCTCGCGTACGAGCGGTGGACGCTGCTCCTGCACGCCGTGCGGGCGGAACCCGGGCTGCTCGACGCCCTGTGCGCGACCTGCCTCCGGTTTCCCGTGCCGGTCCGGATCCTGCCCGTGACGCCCCGGGACCGCATCGAGGCCGGACGGCTGTGCCACCCGGACGACCTGTGTCTCGTCCGGCCCGACGGATACGTGGGACTCGTCGCCCCTCTCGCCCGCACCGCCCTGCTCCGCGACTACCTCGCGGCGCTCGCCCCCGACCGCCGCGGAGCCGCCCCGGGGCCCCGGCAGATCCGCCCACACCGTGCGCACTGAACCGATGGGGAGTCGGACCGTCATGCAGACCACCACCGCCGTGCAGCCCCGTCCTGTGCCGCGCGCCCGGCGGCGCACCCGCGCCAACAGCACGGTCACCGTCGTCGGCGCGGGCATGGCCGGCCTCGTCGCCGCCTACGAGCTGGAGCGGCTCGGCTTCCGGACCGAGGTCCTGGAAGGCAGCCGGCGGCTCGGCGGCCGCGTCCGCACCCATCGTTTCGGCCCGGCGGAGGGCGCGCCGTTCGTGGAGCTCGGCGCGATGCGGATCCCCACCGGGCACCGCCGGACGATGCACTACGTCGAGCACCTCGGCCTCGGCGATCAGGTCCGGCCGTTCACCACCCTGCTCGCCGAGGAGAACGCGTACCTCGCGACGAGCACCGGACCCGTACGGCTCCGGGACGCGCCCCGGGCGCTGATCGCCGATGTCCTGGCCTCGCTGCCGGGTCACCGCTACCGCGAGGAGACCGTGGTGTTCGGCGCGTGGCTGACGGCCGTCGTCGACGCCGTCGCACCGCCGGGGCTGCGGTCCGGGCTCCGTGCCGACCTGGCCCGGGACCTGCTCGACCCCGTCGAGGACGTCGACCTCTCCCCGTATCTGCTCGGCCACGCCAAGGACCGGATCGACGTGCACGGGCTGTTCGCGGCGCACCCGGGGATCCGGGCGGGCTGCGGCTCGCGGCTCAACGGCTTCCTCGACGACATCCTCACCGAGACGAGCCCCGAACTGGTCCGGCTGGCCTGTGGCATGGACCAGCTCGTCCAGCGGCTCGCCGCGCGGATCCGGGGGCCGATCTGGCTGGGCCAGCGGGTGTCGGGCTTCGAGGTGGCCGCCGACCACGTGCGCGTGCGGCTCGGTGGCGGCGGGGCGCCGGCCGCTGTCCGGCGGTGCGACTACGTGCTGTGCACGGTGCCGTTCTCCGTACTGCGCGGGATGACCCTGACCGGCTTCGACGAGGACAAGCTCGCGGTGGTGCGGGAGGTGGACTACTGCCCGGCGACCAAGGTGGCGGTGCACTGCCGCGAGCCGTTCTGGGAGCGCGAGGGCATCCGGGGCGGCGCCTCGTTCAGCGGGGGCCGCATCCGGCAGACGTACTACCCGCCGGCGGAACCCGTGGGGACGGCGGATCCGGCGCGGGGCGCGGCGCTGCTCGCGAGCTACACGATCGGCGAGGACGCCGAGCACCTGGGCCGGATGTCCCCCGCGCTGCGGCACCGGACGGTGGTCGGGGAGCTGGGGCGGCTGCATCCGCAGCTGCTGCGGCCCGGGATGGTGCGGGGTGTCGCCAGCCTGGCCTGGGGCGAGCATCCCTGGACGGCGGGCGGCTGCACCATCCGCTGGGGGCGGTCGGCGGCCGCCTGCGAGGAGCAGCGGCGGCGGGCCGTGCGGCCGCAGCACCGGATGTTCTTCGCCGGGGAGCACTGCGCGACCGAACCGGCCTGGATCGAGGGCGCGGTGGAGTCGGCCCTGGAGGCCGTGTCCCTCATCGCGAGGCACGCGCCGGGCCGGGGCGTGGCGCCGCGGGCCGGACTGGGGGCGGCGGCATGAGCGTGTTCGACCTCCCCCGGCTGTACTTCGCCGGTACGGCCCTGACCCTGCTCCCCACGGGCCCGCGCGGCGGTCTGGTGGACCTGGCGGGGAACACCGCGCTGCGGGCCACGGAGGGCGGCGCGCCGGTCCCGTTCGGGGTGGACGGGCCCGCCGGGGAGTACCACGCGCACCTGGCCGGACAGGGGGCGTGCGGCGGGCACTTCTCGGGGAACGGCCATCTCGTCGTGGAGGCCCGGGTGACCGGGGTGCAGCGGACGGCCGGAGCCGTGGAGGCCTCGGACCCGGTGGTGGGGCGGGCCGTCGACCTGTGGGGGCACTACAACCCGTACCTGGGGACGACGGTGAACCGGGCCCGGGTCTTCGACGTCGACCCCGCGTCCGCGTGGACCACGACGCTGATGGGCGGCCGGTTCGCCTTCGGCCGTGACGGGCGCTCGCACGACACGGGTTATGTGTGCGCCGGGGACCTGACCGGCTTCATGCCGCCCCGCTGGCACGGCTTCTCCCCGGTGCGCCGCACGCTCCACCAGTGCGTGGTCGAGGCCGGCGAGGGGCTCGACTGGCCGGCGGGCTCGGCGGACTCCCCCGCCGTCCGCGCCCTGAGGGCGGCGGCGGAGGCGCCCGGAGGCGGCGGTCTGCTCGTCCAGTTCACCCTGGAGGAGTCCCCCGGGGCCGGGGAGGACGCGCCCGGGCGGTGGTCCCTGCGGGGTGTCGTCGCGCCCTGGCACCCGGACGAGCCGCGCACGCACCCGGCGGGCCGGCTGCTCGCCCCGTACGGGGCGGGCAGCCGCACGGGGCCGTGCGCGGTACGGGTGTCCCCGACGGAGGTGTCTTTCAACTCGCCTTTCGCAAGCACTGGTTCAGGGCCCGTCGAGCTGCGGACGGCCCGCTCGGACCTGCCTGTCGCCGTGTTGCCGGACGGGATCCCCGGCGGCGCGGTGACGACCGTGCCGGCGGCGTCGGCGGAGGGGGTGCGGAGGGCCGGGTCGGAGGGGCTGGTCGTGGTGGCCCCGGGCGGAAGCGGCACCGTGCTGCTGCGGGAGCGCGAGGAGCTCGTCCTGACCGACGAGGCCTGCCTGATCCTGGAGCACCCGGACCCGGAGCGGGGCGACGAGCATGCGGTGGAGGTCCCGGTCCGTACCTTCGTACGGGGCAGGCCGGCGGCTCTCGACGCGGTCGTCGTCCGTCAGTACCCCAACCCCCGCGCCCTGCCCCTCGACCCGGCGGCCTCGGCTCCGGACGCCCGCTGCGGGGACGTGGAGATCGTTCGGCTCCGGGCGGGCCGGGTCGCCGGGGAGAAGCCGGAGGGCGCGGACGCCTCCTGCCGGCTCGCGACGGACGCGCGCGGGCGCGGCTGGTTCACGGTCTCCGGGGCACGGGCCGGCACGGCCAGGCTGCTGCTCGCGGCCGGTCCCGAGGAAGTGCCGCCGGTCGATCCGGCGGCCCCCGGCTCGGCCTGGGCCTGCTACGACCACGAGGACGCCCTGGGGTTCTGGCCGTGGGCGGGTTCGGCGGCGGTGCGGGTCCTGCCCGACGACTGGCATCTGGACGCCGTCCTGCAGCGGGACGTGACCTTCGACCTGCTGCACCGCGAGGTGTTCGCGTACTACGAGCAGCTGTTCCCGTTCATGCGCGACGAGGTGTTCAGCCTCGCGGACCGCTGCAAGGTCGAGACGTACGCGAAGCTCATCTGGCAGATGTGCGATCCGGCCAACAAGGACCGCACGTACTACATGCCGCCGACCCGCGACCTGTCCCTGCCGAAGGCGCGCCTCCTGCTCGCGTACCTGCGGGCGCGGAGCGCGGCGGCGGCCGTGCCTCCCGCGGCGGTCCCGTCGCCGGTCCGCGCGTACCCGCAGATCACCACGCGGGCGCAGCTGCGGGCGGCGCTCTGGCAGGCCGTCACCGTCGAGCTCGCGACCTCCCTCCAGTACCTGTACGCGGGGTACTCGGTGCCCACGCACGGCACGGGGTTCGCGTACGTGCGCAGCGGGGTGTGGACGCCGCGCCAGCTGCGGCTCGCGTGCGGGGACGGCGGGGAGACCCTGGCCAAGGGGGTGCGGGACAGCCTCTTCGACGTGGCCCGGGAGGAGATGATCCACTTCCTGGTCGTCAACAACATCCTGATGGCGATGGGCGAGCCGTTCCACGTCCCGGAGATCGACTTCGGCACGCCGGGCCGGCTGCCGCTGCCGCTGGACTTCGCGCTGGAGCCGCTGCACCTGGGCAGTCTCCAGCGGTTCATCGCGATCGAGCGGCCCGAGCGCCTCGCGGGAGGTACGGGGGCCGCCGACGGGCACAGCCCGTTCGGTTCGCCGAGCGAGCTGTACGCGGGCATCCGGGAGGGCCTGACCCGGGTCCCCGACCTGTTCCTCGTGGAGCGGGGGCGCGGCGGCGGCGAGCACCACCTGTTCGTCGGCGAGACGGTCAACGCCCTGCATCCGGACTACCAGTTGGAGGTGGACGACCTGGCGAGCGCGCTGTTCGCCGTCGACTTCGTGACCGAGCAGGGCGAGGGCGGTGTCCTGGACGCGGAGAAGGCCGGTACGGAGTCCCACCACGAGACCTTCGTCCGGCTCGCGGACCTGCTGATGACGGAACGCGCCGACGGCCCGCACGGGGCGGGGACGCCGTGGCAGCCGGCGTACCCCTCGCTGCGCAATCCGACGCTCGACCCGGGCCGTCCCGGACGGGCGGCGGTGAGCGATCCGCACGCGCGCGAGGTGATGCGGCTCTTCAACCGCTGCTACTTCATGATGCTCCAGCTGATCGTCCAGCACTTCGGGGAGAGCCCGGACGCGAGTCTGCGGCGCTCGAAGCTGATGAACGCCGCCATCGACGTGATGACGGGGATGATGCGCCCGCTCGCCGAGCAGCTGATGCCGCTGGAGTCGGGGTGGCGGGGGCGGACGGCGGGGCCGTCCTTCGAACTGGAGGAGCCGCCGGTGTACCTCGCGCGTCCCGATGTGGCCCGGCGCGGTTTCGCGATGCGCTTCCGGCATCTCGCGGCGATGGCCCGCGCCTGCGAGGGCGTGCCGGACCGGGTGCCGGAGCTGATGGCCTGGTACGCGGAGCGGTTCGAGCACGAGGGGCTTCGAGCACGAGGGAGGAACTGAGGCCGTGACGAACGGACAGCGGGCCCTGGAGACCGAGGTGCTGATCGTGGGCGGCGGGCCGGTCGGCCTCGCGCTGGCGCTCGATCTCGCCCATCGGGGCGTGGACTTCGTCCTCGTGGAGGCCGGGGACGGCCGGGACGCGCACCCGAAGTTCTCCACGGTCGGACCGCGCGCGATGGAGGCCTTCCGGCGCTGGGGGGTCGCCGACGCGATCCGGGGCGGGGGCTGGCCGGCCGAGCACACCCTGGACATCGCGTGGGTGACCTCGGTCGGCGGTCACGAGCTCCACCGGCTGCGGCGCGGCACGGCGGGCGACCGGCCCCTTCCCCCGTACACGCCGGAGCCCGAGGCGATCTGCCCGCAGCACTGGCTCGTGCCGCTCCTCACCGCGCGGCTCTGTACGGCTCCGGCGGGCCCGGTCCGGCTCGGCACCCGGCTCGTCGGGTTCGAGCAGCGCGCCGACCGGGTGAGCGGGGTGACCGAGGACGCCGCAGGGTTACGGAGCGTGGTGCACGCCCGGTACCTGGTGGGCTGCGACGGGGCCTCGTCGCACGTCCGCAAGGCCTGCGGGATCGACGCGCCCGAGCGGCACGCGGCCCGCGCCCTGCGCAACATCCTCTTCAGGGCGCCCGGTCTCGCGGGCTTCCTCGGCCCGCGCGCGGCGCTCGTCCACTTCGTCACCGAACCCGGCGGGCTGCGCTACCCGCTGCGGGCGATGGACGGCCGCGGCCTGTACCGGCTGACCGGCCCCGCCGGGCCCGCCGACGCCCTGGACCTCCTCCGGCGGGTCCTGCCGCCCCGGGTGCCGGTCGAGGTGGTGTCGGACGGCGTCTGGCACCTGACCCACCGGGTGGCCTCGCGCTACCGCGACGGGCGGGTGCTGCTCGCCGGGGACGCCGCGCACACCCTCTCGCCCTCGGGCGGGCTCGGGCTGGCCGCGGGGGTGGGCGACGCGGCGGACCTGGGGTGGAAGCTGGCGGCGGAGCTGGCCGGCTGGGCCGGTCCCGCACTCCTCGACTCGTACGAGAGCGAACGGCGCCCGGTGGCCGTCGGCAGCCTGGAGGAGAGCCACCGCAACCTGCGGCGGACCGTCGACCGGCACCTCTCCGCCGCCTTGTGCGAGGCGACGCCCGAGGGGGAACGGGCCCGCGCCGCGCTCGGCCGGGAGATCGCCGCGTCCGGTCCTGGCCGCGAATTCGACGCGCCCGAAGCCCACTTCGCGTACCGGTACGCCTCGCCGGTGATCGCGGACGGGAAGACGGAGACGGCCGGCGGCGCGGATCCCGAGCCCGGCGGGGAGCCGTGGTGGAACCGTACGGCCCTCCCGGGGGCGCGGGCGCCGCACGTCCCGCTCGGGCCGGGCCGGTCGACCCTCGACCTGTTCGGACCGGGGTTCGTCCTGCTGTGCCTCGGCCTCTCGGGCACGCCGGACGGGCTGGTCCGCGCGTTCGCCGGGCGCCGGGTCCCGCTCGGTGTGGTGCGCTGCCGCGACGAGGAGGTGGCACGGCGGTACGGGGTGCCGTTCGTCCTCGTACGGCCCGACGGTCACGTGGCCTGGCGCGGGACGGCACCGCCGGCCGATCCCGGGCGGCTCGCGGACCTGGTGCGCGGGGCGGGGACATGAGCAGGCCCCCGGGGGGCATCGGGCCTCCGGAGGAGTTCGCTCCTGCGCGGCTCGACCTCGCCGATCCGTACCCCGTCTACCGGCGCTACCGGGAGACGGACCCGGTGCACGCGGTGCGCCCGGGGTCCGGCCCGACGACCTGGTATCTGTTCGGGCACGCGGAGGTGGCGCGGGTCCTGACCGACCGGGGCTTCGGGCGGACGGATCCGTCGGCCGCGCGCGCGGCGCCGGTGCCCGAGGGGTACGCGACGCTGCGGCGGATCGTCGGGAACTGGCTCGTCTTCCTCGACCCGCCCCGGCACACCCGGCTGCGCGCCCTGGTGGCCCCGCCGTTGGGCACGAGCGCCGTCGGGGCCCTGCGGCCGCGCGTACGGGAGATCGCCGAGCAGCTCGCCGGGCCGCTGGCGGGGCGGCGCACGCTGGAGCTCGTCGAGGGGTTCGCCGCGCCGTATCCGCTGCTCGTCGTCGCGGGGCTGCTGGGGGTGGAGGGGGCGCGGTGGCCGTGGTTCCGGGCGGAGGCGCTCGCCCTCCAGCGGGCCGGCGGGACGCGGGGCGACCGCTCGCCGGCGGCCCTCGACCGGGCCGACCGGGCGGCGGTGGAGCTGGACGCGTACTTCGGGAGGGAGCTGGCCGCACGGCGTACGGAGGACCGCGGGGACCTGCTGTCCGCCCTGGCCCGGGCCGGGGCGGCGGACCCGGCCCTGGGGACGACGGCGCTGACGGCGACCTGTGTGCATCTGCTGACGGCGGGGCACGAGACGACGACGGGGCTGATCGGCAAGGCGGTGCTCGCGCTCCTCGCCCATCCGGAGGTACGGGACGAACTCCGCGCGGACCCCGGTCTGTTGCCCCGGGCGGTGGACGAGTTCCTGCGCCACGACCCGCCGGTCCAGATGGTCACCCGGTGGGCGCACCGGGACGCCGAGCTGGCGGGCCGGGCCGTACGCCGGGGCGACCGGCTGCTGCTCGTCCTGGGCTCGGCGCACCGGGACCCGGCGCGGTTCCCCGACCCCGACCGGCTCGACATCCACCGGGACGGCGGGCGGCACTGCGCCTTCGGTCTGGGCATCCACTACTGCGTGGGCGCGGCGCTGGCCCGCGCGGAGGCGGAGATCGGGCTCGGCGTCCTCCTGGACCGGCTGCCCGCGCTCGGCCGCGGCGCCCGGCCGGCGGTGGAGGTGGAGTACGCGCCGGACTGGGTCTTCCACGGCCCGGCGCGGCTGACGTTGTCGCCCTGACACGCGTGCCCCGGGCGGCTCGGGAACCTCTCCCCACCCTCCCGCGTTATACCCCCCGAGGGTATGCAGAGTGATCCGGAGGGGTTCCATGACGACGAGAAGACTGACCGCGCTCGCCCCCGAGCAGGCACCCGGCCGCGCAGGCGAACTGCTCACCGACATCGTCGAACGGCACGGTTCCGTCGGCGAGATGGTGTCCACGATGGCGCACTCACCCGCGCTGCTCGACGGCTACCTCAGCCTGTCGCGCGCCATGAAACGGGTGAAGATCCCGCGCGCCCTGAGCGAGAAGCTGTCGCTCGCCGTCCAGGAGTGGATCGGCTGCGGCACCTGCCGCGAGGCGCACCGCGCGGCCGGCCGCGCGGCGGGACTGACCGAGACCGACATCGAACTCGCCCGTCAGGGCACGTCGACCGACCCGCGCGAGGCCGCCCTCATCGGCCTCGCCCTACGGGTCCTCGCCGAACCGGGCGCGCTCTCCGACGAGGACGTCGCCGAGGTACGGGCGCACGGCTGGAGCGACCGGGTGATCGCCGAGGTGGTCGGCGTGGTCACCCTCAACCTCCTGACGGGCGCCTTCAACCTCCTCGCGGGCATCCAGCCGGAGTCCGAGGACTGACACCACGGGGTAGTCACCGAGCGGCGTCCTCCGACGTGCGGGCCGGGCCGGCCGACCGGAGGTCGGCGAGGAGTTCCGCCTGGCCCGCGAGCACGCCGGAGAGGATGGTACGGGCGACCCGCAGCAGCTCCGCGACCTGCGGGCTCGTCAGCGCGTAGTAGACGGCCACGCCCTCGCGCCGGGCGACGACCAGGTTGGCCCGGCGCAGCACGGCCAACTGCTGGGAGAGGTACGCCGCTTCGACGCCGGTGTCGCGCAGCATCTCGGCGACCCCGTGCTCGCGCTCGCTCAGCAGCTCCAAAACGCGGATGCGGACGGGATGTCCCAGCGTCTTGAAGAACTCCGCCTTCAGTTGGTAGAGCGGCGTACTCATCGCACCCACCCCGCGCCTCGCGTCGACCCAGCATTCCGCACCATGCCCCCATCCTCGCCCCTCGGGGCAGGTGGGACGAACCCGGGCGGAGGGAAACCCTCGGGTCAGGTGCTCGGCCAGGCGTCGCTGTGCCAGGCGCGCTGTTCGGTGCCCGCGCCCCGGTGGGCGGCGAGCGCGGCGGCCAGGTCGCGGTGGACGGGCACGGCGGGCTCGTCGCCCGCGGGCACGAGGGAGCCGTCGGCGGGGATCGCGGCCAGTTCGAGACTCCGGCCGACGGCCCGCAGCCGTACGGCCGCCTCGGCGACGGCGAGCTGTCCGCCCACCGACCAGCCGCGCAGCCGGGTGAGGTCGAGGACGACCGGTCCGGTGCCGCGCGCGACCGCCCAGCCCACGGCCCCGGTGAACCGGCCCACGGCGTCGGCCCCGAGGAACCCGGCCAGGGACAGCACCCCGAGCTCCTGCTTGACGGTGTAGCGCCATTCGATGGTCATGTGCGTCGTCATCCCTCTCGTACGGGGGTCGCGGCGGAAGCGCGGGCGGGCAGCAGACCGGCGCGCTGGAGATGGGCGCGCGCCCCGGCGATCGCCTCGCGGGTCGTGACGTACTCGTGTCCGGCGCGGCGCGGGACGTCCAGGGCGCCCACCGAGTCGAGGGTCCGCCGCTGGCCGTCCCGCACCCCGGAGACGAGCACGGCGACGCCGCGGCGTTCGAGCCGTTCCACGACGTCCTTCAGGACGAGGGCGCCCGTGGCGTCGATGGTCGTGACCCGGGACAGGCGCAGGACCACGACCCGGACGTCCGACACCTCCGACAGTTCCAGGAGGAAGCGGTGGGCCGCGGCGAAGAACAGCGGCCCGTCGACGCGGTACGCGACGATGTGCTCCGCGAGCAGGGCGTGTTCCTCGTCTCCGTGCTCGCCCGGCAGTTCGGACCGCAGGTCCACCCGGTCGAGCCGGGCCTGCCGGGCGACGGCGCGCAGGGCGAGGGCGCCCGCGACGACCAGGCCGATGATCACCGCGTACACGAGGTCGAGGGCGAGCGTGGCGACGGCCGTGAGGACGAGGACGGCGCCGTCGGAGCGGGTGGCCCGGGCCATCGCGCGCAGCGAGCCGACCTCGACCATCCGGATCGCGGTGGCGAGCAGGACCCCGGCGAGCGCCGCGAGCGGGATCTCGGAGACGAGCGGCGCGGCGGCGAGGACGACCAGCGCGAGGACGGCGGCGTGGGTGAGCGCGGCGAGCCGGGAGGCGGCGCCGGTCCGCACGTTCACCGCCGTACGGGCGATGGCGGCGGTCGCCGGTACGCCGCCGAACAGGGGCGCGGCCAGGTTGGCGACGCCCTGGCCGAACAGTTCCCGGTCCGGGTCGTGCTGTTGGCCCACCGTCATGCCGTCGGCGACCGTGGCGGAGAGGAGGGATTCGAGCGCGGCGAGCGCGGCCACCGCGACGGCGGGGGCGAGCAGCGAGGACAGCGCGGAGAGGTCGAGGAAGGCGAGGGAGGGAGCGGGGAGACCGGCGGGGAGGTCCCCGATGGGGGTGGCGTCCCGCAGGTCGAGGAGCCGGACGACGAGGGTCGCGGCGATCACCGCGAGGATGGAGAACGGCAGGCCGGGCCGGAGTCGCGCGCCGGCCAGCATGACCGCCGCGACGCCCGCGGAGAGTCCGAGCGCGGTCCAGTTCGGGGCGGCGGCGAAGGCCTCCACGGCACGCCAGGCGACGGCGAGGACGCGTTCGCCCTCGGGCTTGGCGACGCCGAGGGCGTTCGGCACCTGCTGGAGGAAGATCACGCAGGCGATGCCCAGGGTGAAACCCTCCACCACGGGGGCGGGGACGTATCGCATGGCGCGTCCGGCGCGGGCCAGGGCGAGCGCGATGAGCATGAGGCCGGCGAGCAGGCCGACGGTGAGGACGCCGGCGGGGCCGTACGCGGCCACGATCGGGACGAGGACCACCGTCATGGCGCCGGTGGGCCCGGAGACCTGGAGGTTCGAGCCGCCGAAGAGCGCGGCGAGCGCCCCGGCCACGACGGCCGTCACGAGCCCCGCCTCGGCGCCCAGGCCCGAGGAGACCCCGAAGCCGAGCGCGAGCGGGAGTGCGACGACGGCGACGGTCAGCCCGGCGACCAGGTCGCGTCGCGGGGTGCGGGTCATGGCGACGAGGTCGGCGCGGACGGGCAGCAGGGCGCGGACCCGGCCCCAGGCGCGGGCCAGGACCTTTGTCACCGGGCCACGCCCACACCGGTCTCGCTCGCACTCTCGCTCTCGCGGAGTTCGGCGAGGAGCTGGCCCTGCCCGGCGAGCATCTCGGTGAGGATCCGCCGGGCGGCCTGCATCAGCTGGGCGACGTCACCACCCGCGAGCGTGTAGACGACGGTCGATCCCTCGCGGGTGGACGTCACGATCCCGGACCGGCGCAGCACGGCGAGCTGCTGGGAGAGCGCCGAGGGCTCGACCTCGATCCGCGCGAGCAGCTCGCGCACCGGCATCGGGCCGTCCTGGAGCAGCTCGAGGACCCGGATGCGGACGGGGTGTCCCAGCATCCGGAAGAACTCGGCCTTGGCCTGGTACAGCGGGACCGGCACGGGACCTCCTCCGGGCGGGGTGGGCGGGGTGCTGCGCCCGCGGCTACCTGCGGGCGCAGCGGGTCCAGGATGTATGTAATTGCAGAATTATGCAATTCACGGATTCCGCAGTTCCCGTACGCAGCACACGGAGGCCGCGAGACTTTCTGGTCGCCGGGCGGCGGCCTCAGGGCGCCCCGGGGGCCGTGAACGTGACCTCGGCGGTCGGGACGGTGGTCTCCGCGTCGCTGCCCAGGGCGTACGCCGCGACGCGGGAGACCGTCGCGGCCGGGACGGTCTCGCTGATGCCCGGCGCCGCCGGGATGTCCTGGGTGGCGTGGGCGTCGTGCGGGACGACGACCCGGTAGCCGAGCTCCAGGGCCGTACGGGCCGTGGCCTGCACGCACATCTCCGACATCACCCCGCAGACGGCGATCGCCCGCACCCCCGCCTCGCCGAGCGCCACGCCCAGGGCGGTCTCCTCGAAGCCGTCGTCGTGCGGCTTGCGGATCACCACCTCGGTGGGACCGGGCGTCACGGGGTGGTGGAGTTCCCAGCCGGGCGTGTGCGGTTCGTCCTCGGCACCGGGCGGCCCGTCGTTCTGCAGGTGGGCGATGAACGCCCCGTCCCGCCGGGCCCGGGCGATCAGGTCGGTCGTCCGGTCGACGAGCCGTGCGGCGTCGGGCACGGCCCCTTCGCCGGTGACGAAGGCCGACTGCACATCGACGACGATCAGGGCATCCACGGGCTGCGCGCGCTCGGTCATCCGGCCATCATCACTCCCACCGGCCTTGCCCGCCACGGGATTTCGACCGCGCCCCAACGAGGCTCGAACGCCCCGGACCTGCGGGTATGCTCACCGACCAGGGAACCAGGGGGAGGTCCGCATGACCGAGTCGACGCCGTCCGCGTGGTGGGCGCTGCTGCCGGAGGGCATCCGCGCCGAGGTCGACGGGTACGTCCTCCAGGACGCCCGGTTGCGCGCGGTGCGTACCGTCTGGGAGACCTGCCGGGGCCGCGGTCTGGGGCTCCACGAGGCGGAGACGGTGGTCCACGAGCGGTATCTCCACCACGGCGACCGGATCGCGCGCACCCCGCTGAGCCCGCTCGACCTGGAGTCCCTGGCCGCGCGGGCCTCCGGCTGCCCGGGATCCGTGGTCGCGATCGAGGCGATCTGGGACGGCGACACCGTGCACGACTGGTTCGTGATCCTCCTGGCGATCAGCGCCGAGCCCGCGGGGCAGCATCACCTCGCCACGATCTACCGGGAGACGGCCGTACGGTACCTGGGCGACGCGCGGGGCGAGCAGGCGCGCCACCCGGAGGCCACGGCCGCCGCCGCGGCCGGCCGGGCCCTGGCCGAACACCTCGCCGTGCCCTTCCACTTCGCGAGCCCGGACACCCCCGACGACGAGGCACCCCGCTGGCGGCCGTGAGCGACCGTGCGGGTCTCCGAATGCTGCACCGGCTGCAGATCGAGACGCTCGAGGACAACCACGCGATGCTGCGCTCCGCCGAGCGCAACGGCTTCGTGCGCGAGGGCGTGCTGCGCTCCTCGGCCTGGGTCCTCGGCGAGTTCCTCGACGAGGTCCTGCTCGGTCAGCTCGCCCACGAGTGGAAGTCCCACCAGTCCGTCGGCTAGAGCTCTCCGTCCCCGCCGCGCCGGACGGCTCGGGTCAGCAGCCAGTGGCCCGAGGCGCCCGTGGCGAACAGTCCGGCGACCAGGGTGACGAGCGCGGCTCCCGGGCCCGAGGCCCAGTCGACCGTGCCGGCGCGGGCGGCGAGGACCACGGCGAGGGCCAGGGCCACCACGGGGACGACCCTGAGCGCGGGGCGGATACGGGCCAGGTCGTCCTCCACCAGGGAGCCGAGGACGCCGACGCCGAGCGCGAGCGCCCACACGCCGAGGCCCTGCGCGTCGGCGCGGTTCACCGTCCACGGGAGCAGGGCGCCCCAGAACGCCGGGAAGAACAGCAGGCCCGCGCCGATACCGAGCCAGCCCGAGCCGAGCACGGCGAGCGGCGGTTTCGACCAGGCGGGCAGCGGGGCCACCGGGCGCCGGTCCGCCGACTCCGCGCCGGCGGGCCGTCTGCGGTACTGCGCCGCCAGGCAGCCCACGGCGGCGAGGGCGAGGACGCCGAGGACGGCGACCCAGCCGAGGCTGAACAGGGCGAGGAACAGCGGGCCGCCGCGTACGGCCTGGAGGCTTCCGGCGTTCAGCAGGGTCACCGTGAAGAGACCGACGAGGACGATCGCGAGCGGCAGCACCAGGCACCGGACCTCCTCCCAGACGCGGGCCCGGCCGACGGTGAACAGTGCGGGCGCCACGCCCGCCATGGCCGCCCCGACGAGACCGGGGCTGAGCGCCTCGGGCGACACCCAGGCGCCGGCCGCGTGCCCGGTGAGGCCCGCCACGGCGAGCAGGGTGCCGACGGCGGCGCTGATGCCGCCGACGACGCCGCTCAGGACCACGACGGCGGGCGAGAGCGCGCGGCCTTCGGGGGTTGCGGTGCTCATCCCCGGCCTCCTTCCAGGGCGGGCTCGGCCTGCGCCGGAGCCGTCGGCAGGTCCGCGAACTCCCGCTGCCGCTTGAGGACTTCGCGGGCGTACAGGATCCGCAGGCTCACCACGGTGACGGCCGCGTAGGCGAGGATGCCGCAGCCGATGCCGACGCCCGCGACGAGCGCCGTCATCCGGTCGAGGCCCAGGGTCCGTTCCAGTACGGGCACGGTCAACGCCGAGAAGGCGGGGGCCAGGCAGAGGGCGGCGAGGTGCAGCGACCACTCCTCGCGCGCCCAGTCCGCGCCCCGGGACCCGGCGCGGGCCGCCCGGACGGCGATGACGGCGTACGTCACGGCGTACGGGACGAGGTACGCGAGGAGCAGGCGCCGCCCGGCGGTTCCCTGGTCGAGGAACGCCACCGTGATCCACACCAGGCCCGCCGCGCCCGCGAGATGGGCGGCCACCCGCACCGGCAGCGGGCACCAGGTGCCGGTCAGGCCGGGGGCGGTGGCGCGCCGGTCGAGGGCGCGGGAGGCGAGCAGCGCGCCGAAGGAGACGAGCGCGCCGAGGTGCATGATCGCGACGCGGTTGATGTCGCGCAGGTCGAGCCCGGGGTAGAGCGCGGGCAGGAGTCCCCATTCGAGCCGCAGCAGCGGGGCGGTCATCAGGAAGCCGTAGCAGAGCAGCAGCCAGCGCTGGTGGAGGTCCGGGAAGCCGCGGACGGCGGCGAGGATCCCGAAAGTCACGCTGCCGACGGTGCCGACCAGGATCGTGGCGAGCACGATCCAGAACGCGGCGCCGCTGAAGGCCTCCGCGGGCGGGGTGCGCACCAGATAGAGGGCGGCGCCCGCCATCGACACGTACACCGTGACGGCGAAGACGGTGCCGGTGATCCGGTGCAGCCGGATGCGGCGCCGGACCGCGGAGAGCAGCTGCACGGGGCCGAGCAGCATGAGGAGGCCGCCGAGGACCGAGTGCACGATCAGGGGAACCAGGCTGCGGCCGTACGGTCCCATCCGGTCGCGCACGGCCTCGGCGACGAACTCCGGGGAGACGGACCGGCCGAGCAGCCACTCGCCGACGGCGGGCGCTCCCGGTCGCGCGTACGGCCAGAGTTCGGTCATGGCGATCGGCGCGTACGCCAGGCAGACCACGGTCACCGCGAGGGTGGCCGCCCTCCCCCACCCCCCTCTCGTGCCGGTCGTGCGCGCCATGGCGGTTCCCCCTTCACCGATAGTCCTTTCTGGACTATGGAGGAAGGTAGGGCGAGAGCCGGCCGGGGTCAACCGGTCGGTAACAAGCCGTCGTTGACGGACTCAGGGCTCGCGGCTCTCCACCCACTGCCAGAAATCGACCATCATCCGCTCATAGCGGATGCCGAACTCCAGCGCCTCGCGCTGCCCGCGCGTCAGCAGCTCGCCGACCTCGTCCGCGAGGCCCTCGTACGCGTCCAGGGTCTTGCGGTGCTCGTCGATCTGGACCGGGGCGTGGACGCGCGGGCTGGCGCCGAACCACAGCTTGAGGATGCCCCGCTCACGGGCCTCGACCGGGACGAAGGCGGGGTCGGCCAGCCAGCCGCGCAGCGCGGCCGTCCCCTCCTCCGTGAGCCTCATCAGGCGCCGGTTGCGGCCGCCGGGCTGCCGCACCTCCGAGAGCAGCCCCGCCTCGAGGAGCCGGTCGCACTGCGCGTACACCTGCGCGTGCGGCATCGACCAGAACGGGGCCACCGTCCGAGCGGCCTCCACCTTCACGTCGTACGGACTGGCCTCGCCCAGTTTGTCGATGATGCCGAGCACGAGGAAGGAGGGCGTGGTCAACCGGACTTCAGACATGCGGCGACGGTATCGCGCAGGGGTGGCGGGACGGCCGGGGAGGCGGGACGGCGGCGCTCCCGGACCCGCCCCCGGCCGCGGGTCCGGCTCCGGCCCCGGGGGAAGGCGCCCACCCCTACTCCGCCCGCAGCGCCCGCGCCGTGGCCGTACGGGCCGCCCAGCCCGCCGGGAGCAGGGCGCCGGCCGTCGCGATCACCACGCCGGCCGTCGCGAGGAGCACGAGCAGCGGCGTGCCGTACACGTCGATGTCGGCGGGCGGGATCGTGGTGCCCACCGCGCGGCCCATCGCCGGCATCACCCGGCCGTGCAGGGCCACGCCGAGCGGCACGCCGACGAGACCCGACACGAGGCCGATGGCCGCGACGGAGGTGAGGACCTGCGCGACCGTCTGACGCGGGGTCATCCCCAGGGCCTTGAAGACGCCCAGGTCACGGACGCGGTCGCGGGTGTCGAGGACCACCGTGTTCAGGACGCCGAGGGAGGCGACGGCGACCAGCATCAGGGTGAGCATGACGATCAGGGCCTGCATCGCCCGGATGACGCTCGACTTGCCGCCCTCGGTGACGGCGGCCTCCGCCCCGAGCGGTGCCACGGCGGCGTCGAGGCGCTCCGCGTAGCGCGCCGCGTCCGTGCCCCCGGTGACGGTCACCGCGAAGTCGGCGGGCTGGTAGCGGGCGCCCAGCGCGGCCACGGACGCCGCCGCGGTGCGCAGGGTCATGCCGTCGTCGCCCAGGTCGAAGACCTCGCCGACGAGCCGGACCCGGGCCGTGCGGCCCTGCTCGGAGAGGGTGAGCGTGTCCCCGATGCGGAGCCCGGTGGCCCGCAGGAACCGGGTGGCCGCGACGGCCTCCCCCGGGGCCCCGAACCAGCGCCCGGAGACCATCGTGTGGCGGCTGCCGGCGGTGTCCCCCTCGTAGGCGACGAGGGGCGCGCCGCCCTTGAGCCCGGCCACGTCCAGCTCGGTGCGGGCCGTGCGGTACACCGAGCCGGTCCCGGGGAGTCCGGCGATCGCCGCCGCCACGGCGGCCGGGTCGGCGGGCCTGCCCGGCAGCGGCGCCGGGCCGCCGGGGTTCTCCCGGGGCCGGGAGACCGTGTGGACGGTGACGTCGCCGCCGCGGTCCGGGTCCCCGTCGGCCTTGACGGCGACGAGCGTGCTGCCGAGGCCCACGGCGAGGGTCACCGCGAGGGCTCCGAAGGTCACCGCCGCGGCCGTGCTCGCCGCCCGTGCGGGGCGGGCGAAGGGCGCGGCGAGTCCCAGGGTGACCGGCCGGGGCAGGGGCAGCCGCCCGAACAGGCCGCGGATCGCCCGAGCACGGCCGCCGCCCGTGGCGGGGCCGAGGCGGAGGACCGACGCGGTGGGCAGCCGGGCCGCGCGCAGGGCTGGCCCGAAGGCGGTGGCGGCCACCAGGGCGAGCCCGCCGGCCGGGACGAGGAGGTCCACCCAGAGGGGGATGAGGATCTCGCTCGTCCCGTACACCTCGGCGACCTCCGCCATGAGGGGCACGGCGAGCACGTTCCCGAGGGCGACGCCGAGCACGGCCCCGGCGGTGCCCGGGATCAATGCCTGCGCCACGTACGCGCGTCCCACCTGGAACGGGGTGAAGCCGAGGGACTTGAGGATCCCGATCCGGCGGGTCGCGGCGCCGACGGCGCCGCTCACCACGATGCCGATGACGAGCACCGACATCGCGAGCCCGAGGAGCGCGAACGCGGTGACGAAGGGCACGAAGGCGGCCGCGGACGCGCGGGCGGTCTCCCGCACGTCGAGGTACGAGCGCGCGCCCGTGACCGCCCCGGCCGGTACGGCGGCGGTGACGGCCTTCTGTCCGGCCGTCACGTCGGCGGCGGTGTCGGCGGCGGTGAGCCGGTACAGCATCTGGAGCGCGGGCGGCCGTCCTCCGGCGAGCGCGGTGAGCTGCCGGGGTACGACCCAGGCGTCGGCGCTCTCGCCGGCCGACTCGGCGATGCCGACCACGGTGAGGGTGACGCCGCCGGCGGTCATTCGGGCCCCCGGGCCCGCGTTCGGCAGTTCGGATCCCCGCTCCAGGACGATCTCCCCGGGAGCCGTGGCCCACCGGCCCTCCGTCAGCGTCACCGCGTCCACGGGCCCGGCGGCGGAGGCCCGGCCGACGACCGTCAGCGGGGGCGGTGCGAAGCCCGGCGGGGCCGCCCGGTCGGCGCTCAGGCGCACGGAGGTGACGGTGAACGGGCCCGCGGCGGCGGCCACTCCGGACGCCCGGGCGGTGGCGGCGAGCCGCTCCGGGGTGACGGCGGAACCGTCGAACCGCACGGTCAGATGGGCGCCGTGCTGCCGGGCGAAGGCCCGGTCGAAGGGCGCGCCCGAGGCGACGAGGAGACCGAGCGCGAGGACGGCGGAGGCGACGGCGAGCAGCGTGGTCAGGACCATGACGGCGGTCTGCGTACGTCGCCGCCCGACCCCGGCCCGTACGACCCGGCCGAGGGCCCCTCCCCCGCGCCCCGCGGCTCCGCGGGTCGTGGTGACGGGCCGCGCTCCGCTCGGGCTCCCGGGGACGGAGCGCGGGCTCATCGGGCCACCGCCGGGACGTCGCGGGTGATGCGGCCGTCGACGAGTTCGATCGTGCGCGTCGCACAGGCCTCGGCGAGCGCGAGGTCGTGGGTGACGAGGACGATCGTCTGCCCCTCGGCGTTGAGTCCGCGCAGGAGGTCGCGGACGTCCGCGCCGGACGCGGTGTCGAGCGCTCCGGTGGGTTCGTCGGCGAGGAGCAGCGGCGGCCGGTTCATCAGGGCGCGGGCGACGGCGACGCGCTGCCGCTCGCCGCCGGAGAGGCGCCCGGGGTGCACGCGCGCGTGGCGGGCGACGCCGAGCCGTTCGAGGAGTTCGGCGGCGCGTGCCGCCGCCCGGCCGCGGGCCGCGCCGGCGAGCTGGGCGGGCAGCAGCACGTTGTCGAGGACGGTGAGGTCGTCGAGGAGGTGGAAGAACTGGAAGACCATGCCGATGCGGTCGCGCCGGTAGCGGGCGGAGGCCGCCTCGCTCAGCGCGTCGACGCGGAGCCCGTCGACGGTCACCCGGCCGGTGCTGGGCCGGTCGAGGCCGGCGAGGAGGTTGAGGAGGGTCGACTTGCCGCTGCCGGAGGGGCCGAGCACGGCGAGCGCCTCCCCGCGCGCCACGCGCAGGTTCAGCCCGGCGAGCGCGGCGGGCCCCTCGTCGTACGTCCTGCCGACCTCGCTCAGGTCGATGAGCGGCTCGGCTTCGAGTGGCGTCACGGTGCCTCCAGGGCTGGGGGGCGGGCGGGTTCGCACCGACGCTAGGAGCGGCCCTCGCCGGGCGCGTCGGCCGTGGTGGCGAAGATCCGTACCGTGTGCGGCGGAGGCGCGGGCGGGTCATCCGCGCGATGTACACCGTGGGGACGGGACCCTGGTCCTCCGGGGCGATTCGCGTCCACGCGCGCGCTTGGCAGACTGCAGCGGTGATCAGGTACGAGGACTTCATGGCCCGGGTGCGCGGGTCGCGGACCATCGGCGCGCCGCCCCCGCTGTCGCGCTGGTCGTGGCTGGCCGACGGGCTCCTCGCCCTGTCGCTCACGGTCGCCACCCTCGTCGGGAACATGAACCGCTCGTACGTGGAGCTCCGGCCCGACCTGGCCGGAAGCAAGATCCGGGTGCCGGGGCAGCTCCCGACCCCGCCCGCGCCGCCGGACCTACCGGGGTCTCCGGACGGCCCGCGCCCGGTGCCCGCCGTGGAGCACGTGCTGCCGCCGGTGGACGCCTGGGAGCTGGCGGCGGCGGTGCTGACCGCGCTGCCCCTGGTGCTGCGGCGCCGCTTCCCGCTGTCCGTCTACTGGGTCGTGATGGCCGCCACGGTGGTCCTGCACCTGGGGGACGCCGCCGACGACGCCACGCGGATGACCTTCGCCTCGGGGCTCGTCGCGGCCTACAGCGCGGCCATGTACAGCCCGCACCGCAAGTCGGTGGTCGCCTCGCTCCTGGCCGGCGCCCTGCTGTACGCGGTGTTCCCGCTGGTCCCGGCCGTCGACAGCGACCTGGTGCCCGTCCTCGTCCTGTTGCCGCTCGCGCTCGCCTCGCACGGCGTCCATCTGTGGCGGCAGCGGGAGCGGGCGCTGCGGGAGGAGCAGGAGGCGGCGCTGCGCCGGGCGGTGGAGGCGGAGCGGTCCCGGATCGCGCGGGAGCTGCACGACGTGGTCACCCACAACGTGAGCATGATGACGATTCAGGCAGGTGCGGCGCGCACGGTCCTCGCCACCTCCCCCGACCTGGCCAGGGAGGCGATGCTCGCCGTGGAGGCGGCCGGCCGGACGGCGATGTCGGAACTGCGGCACGTGATGGGGCTGCTGACGATGGCCGCGGACGGTCCCGATCCGGCGGCGGACGTGGCGCTCGCCCCGCAGCCGGGTCTGGACCGGCTGACGGAGCTGACGGACCGGGTGCGTTCCTCGGGGGTGCCGGTGGAGGTGGCGGTGCGCGGCGTCCCGGTGGAGCTGTCGGCGGGTGTGGACCTGGCCGCGTACCGGGTGGTGCAGGAGGCGCTGACGAACGCGGTGAAGCACGCGGCGGGCGCGCGGGTGTCGGTGACGGTGGAGTACGCGGCGGACCGGCTGTGCGTGGAGGTGTCGGACACGGGCGGCCGGCGGCTGCGGACGGCGGAGCCGGGCGGCGGCCACGGGCTGCTCGGACTGCGGGAACGGCTCGCGGTGTACGGCGGTACGCTCGACGCGGGCAGCCGCCCGCACGGCGGGTACCGGGTCCGTGCGGTGATTCCGTGGGAGGTTCCGTGACCGTGGCCGACGCTCCGCGCGTGGTGATCGTCGACGACCAGGCGCTGGTGCGGACCGGTTTCCGGATGATCCTGGCCGCCGACGGCATCGACGTGGTCGCGGAGGCCGCCGACGGGGACGCCGCCGTGTCGGCGGTCCGCAGGACCCGGCCGGACGTGGTCCTGATGGACATCCGGATGCCCGGCACGGACGGCCTGGAGGCCACGCGCCGCATCCTCGCCGACGAGACGGCGACACCGCCGAGGATCGTCGTCCTCACCACGTACGACCTCGACCAGTACGTGTACGCGGCGCTGGCGGCGGGCGCGAGCGGCTTCCTGCTCAAGGACGTCACCCCCGAGCACCTGACGGCGGCGGTCCGGCTCGTCCGCTCCGGGGACGCGCTGCTCGCCCCCGCGATCACGCGGCGCCTGGTCGAGCGCTTCGCCACGTCCGGTGCGGGGACGGGGCCGCGGACGGCGGCCCCGCACCGCGAACTGGCCACGCTCACGCCGCGCGAGCTGGAGGTCCTGGAGGCCCTGGCGCGCGGCCACACCAACGCCGAACTGGCGGCGCGCTTCCGGCTGAGCGAGGCGACGGTGAAGACCCACGTCGCCCGCATCCTCCAGAAGCTGCGCCTGCGGGACCGGGCCCAGGCGGTGATCGCCGCCTACGAGACGGGTCTGGTCACCCCGGGCTCGACGGGAAGCGGAACGATCGCGGCGGGCGGGGCCGACTGACCGACCGGGGCCGCAAGGCCCACCGGATCCAGCCGCTCGACAGGATCCAGCCGCCCGACCGGGCCCGACCGCCCGACCGGGTCCAGTCGGCCGACCGCGTCCGGCTGATCGAGGACATCCGCATCGTCGAGGAGATCCGGCTCGTCGAGGAGATCCGGTTCATCGAGGAGATCCGGTGGTCCCGCCTCGGGCCGGAGGACGTCGTTCAGTTCGGTCAGCCGGATGAGCCGGAGGATCCACGGCTGGTCGCAGACGAGCCGCCAGCGCGCACCGCGCCGGTGCACGCGCCCGGCGCAGTGGGCGAGGAGTCCGAGCCCGGTGGCGTCGCAGAAGGTGAGGCGCCGGATGTCGACGGTCAGGGCTTCGGACTCCCGGACGAGGGCGTCGAGCTCGGGCCGCAGGTGCCGCACCAGGACGAGGTCGAGCTCGCCCCGGAGGGCGGCGACCGTGTGACCGCCGGTCGAGCGGACGGCGAGGTACGGGTCATGACGGGGGATCAACTGCATCGGACGCTCCACAGGGTGGCTCCATGTGTCACGTCGAGCGTGGCCGCCCCGCCGAGGGGAGGGACGTTTCGCCTCGTCCGCTGTCACCTGAATCGGTGAACATCCGAGCCTGTTTCTCTCGTTCGGACGCACGAGAGACAGACATGTGTACGGACTCCGTCCCCCCTCACGACACGCGGGGCCGGCCCCACGCGTGCGCGTGGCCGGCCCCGCGTGGGCGCGACGGACGCTCAGCCCGCGAACCGGGCCATCCACGCCTCGACCTCGGTGGCGGAGCGCGGCAGTCCGGCCGACAGGTTCTCGTGGCCGTCCTCGGTGACGACGAGGTCGTCCTCGATGCGGACGCCGATGCCGCGCCACTCCTCGGGCACGGTCAGGTCGTCCGGCTGGAAGTACAGGCCGGGCTCGACGGTGAGCACCATGCCCGGTTCGAGGACGCCGTCGACGTACTCCTCCGTGCGGGCCTGGGCGCAGTCGTGGACGTCCAGGCCGAGCATGTGGCCGGTGCCGGCCATGGTGAAGCGGCGCTGGAGGCCGAGCTCGTAGGCGCGGTCGACGGGGCCCTCGATGAAGCCCCACTCGACGAGGCGGGCCGTCAGGTGGCGCTGGGAGGCCTCGTGGAAGTCGCGGTACGGGGCGCCCGGCTTCACCGCGGCCATGCCGGCCTCCTGGGCCTCGTACACCGCGTCGTACACCTGCCGTTGGACGGGGCTGAAGGTGCCGCTGATGGGCAGGGTGCGGGTGACGTCGGCGGTGTAGAGGGAGTGCGTCTCGACGCCGGCGTCGAGGAGGAGCAGCTCGCCGGGGCGCACCGGGCCGTCGTTGTCGGTCCAGTGCATGATCGTGGCGTGGTCGCCGGCGGCGCAGATCGAGCCGTAGCCGACGTGGTTGCCCTCCAGGCGGGCCCGGCGGAAGAAGGTGCCCTCGATCCACCGCTCGGAGGAGGCGATCGCCCGGGAGAGCTCGGCGACGCAGTCGGTGAAGCCGCGGACGGTGGAGTCCACCGCCTTGCGCATCTCGCCGAGCTCCCACGCGTCCTTGACGAGGCGGAGGTCGCTGAGCGCCCCCTCCAGCTCGGCGTCGCCGTCCTCGTCGGTGGTGACGGCGGCTTCGAGGGCCTGGTCGATGCCGCGGACGATGCGGGTCGGCAGGCCGGAGCCGGCGGCCAGGTCCTCGGTGATGGTGCGGACGTCGCGGCAGGGCAGTCCGAGGACGGTCTCGGCCTCGGCGAGGGAGCGGCGGCGGCCCATCCACAGCTCGGCGGTGTAGCCGATCCAGAACTCGTCGTTGTCGCGGCTGTCGCGGGGCAGCTGGTAGCAGTAGGCGTCGTGGCCGCCGTCGGCGCGGGGTTCGAGGACGAGCGCGCCGTCGCGGGCCTGGTCGCCGGTCATGTGCACATAGCCGGAGTACGGGCGGAACGGGTAGGTGTCGTCGTTGGAGCGGACCTTGAGGTTGCCCGAGGGGACGATGAGGCGCTCGCCGGGGAAGAGCGCGGAGAGCGCGGCGCGGCGGGCGGCCGCGTACGGGGCCTGCTCGGCCGGTTCGAGATCGTGCCGCTCGGTGTCCGCCCACCCCGTCCGCATCAGAGCGGAGAGCTCCTCGGAGACGCCGTTGTAGAGGCCGTTCTTGCGACCCTTCGCCACGTCCTGCACCTTCTTCCGGATTCTTTCTGGGCCGCCGGGTCTCGGCGGCACCCGGACGGTACTGCGCCGTCGGCCCGCCGGGTGCCCGGATCGGCCAGTGGCACGGATCGGCCACACCCCGGGCGGCGGGAGCGTCCGGGGCGGGCCGATAATGCGCTCCATGGCGAACGAGAAGCTCGGTGAGGCGCTCCGGCTCCTGGGGATCGGGGACGAGGCCCGGCGGGTCTACGTCCGGCTCCTGGACCTCGGCCCCGCGCCCCTCGACGCCATCGGTGCCGCGGCCGGCATCGGCGGCGCGGAGCTGTCGGCGGCGTACGGGGAGCTGGTCGACGCGGGCCTGGCGAGCCCGGCGGCGCAGGGCCCCGACCTGGTGGCGCCGGTGCCTCCGGCGGCGGGTCTGGAGATTCTGGGCCGGCACCGGGCGGCCGAGCTCGACGAGTCGCGGATCACCGTGGGGGGTGCCTTCGAGTCGTTCCGGCGGCAGCGGCTCGCCGCGTACAACGACGATCTGGTGGAGGTCGTGACCGGTGACGCGATCGGCCCCCGGAGCCGGCAGGCCTGGGCGAGCGCCCGTGAGCAGATCCGGCAGTTCGACACTCCTCCGTACACGCCCATCCCGGGTTCGACGGACGACGCGCTCGCGACGCTGGCGCGGGGGGTGACGCAGCGGGTCATCTACTCCCAGGCGTCCCTGGAGCACCCGGACAAGATGCGGACGGTCATCGAGCCGTGCATCGAGGCGGGCGAGCAGGCCCGGGTGCTGCCGCAGCTCCCGGTCAAGCTGATGATCATCGACGAGGCGTACGCGCTGGTGTCGCTGTCGATCAGGGAGGCCGACGTGCACAACACGATGCTGGTCGTGCAGCCCTGCGGGCTCCTCTCCGCGCTCGTGGCCCTGTTCGAGCAGACCTGGCGGAGTGCTCTGCCGTTCCACGGCCGCACGGCCCGTCCGGCGGGCGTGCTGCCCGCCGGACTGCTGCCCGCCGACCGCCGGCTCCTCTGGCTCCTCGCGGGCGGCGCGAGCGACGACGTCATCGCCCGGGAGATCGGGGTCAGTCGCCGTACGCTCTTCCGCCGGATCCAGGTCCTGATGGCCCGGCTGGGCGCCACGAGCCGCTTCCAGATGGCGCTGCAGGCGCAGCGCCAGGGGTGGCTGTAGGGCCTCAGGTCAGGTGTCGCCTGAGGAAGGTGTGCACGAGGGCGCTGTTGTGGGCGGCCTGTTCGTTGTCGCCGGCGCCCGCGTGGCCGCCTCCGGTGTTCTCGTGGAACAGGACCGGGTGGCCGAGTTCCCGCAGCCGGGCCGCCGTCTTGCGGGCGTGGCCGGGGTGGACGCGGTCGTCGCGGGTGGAGGTCATCAGGAGCACCGGCGGATACTTCCGGTCGGCCGTGAGCCGGTGGTACGGGGACAGCTCGCGCAGGTGGGCGAGGTCGGCCGGGTCGTCCGGGTCGCCGTACTCGGCGATCCAGGACGCGCCCGCGAGGAGCTTGTGGAAGCGGGTCATGTCGAGCAGCGGGACCTGCGCCACGATCGCCCCGAAGAGGTCCGGGTAGCGGGTGAGCATCGCGCCCATGAGCAGGCCGCCGTTGCTGCCGCCGGAGGCGCCGAGCCGGTCCGGGGTGGTGATGCCCCGGGCGACGAGGTCGCGGGCGACGGCCGCGAAGTCCTCGAAGGCCCGCGGCCGGTCCGCGCGGAGCGCGGCCTGGTGCCAGTCCGGTCCGTACTCGCCGCCGCCGCGGATGTTCGCGAGGACGTACGTGCCGCCGCCCTCCAGCCAGGCGCGGCCGGTGACGGCGCCGTAGTAGGGGGTGAGGGAGACCTCGAAGCCGCCGTAGCCGTAGAGCAGGGTGGGTCCGGGGCCGGTGACGGCGTGGTCGGGGCCGATGACGAAGTACGGCACGCGGGTGCCGTCGGCCGAGGTCGCGAAGTACTGCTCGACCGTGAGCCCGGCGGTGTCGAAGCGGTCGGGTGCCTGCTTGAGGACCTCCGTGTCGCCGCCGATGTGCCCGCGGTGGAGGCTGGACGGCTGGAGGAAGCCGGACACGTCGAGGAAGTACTCGTCGGAGACGTCCGGGTCGGTGTCCACGACACCGACGGCGGAGAGCGCCGGGACGCCGACGAGCGGGGTGCGCGTCCAGCCGGCGCCGTCGGTGCCGGGGGTGAGGACCTCGATGCGGGTGCTGACGTCCCGCATCGTCTCCAGGATCAGATGGTGCCGGGTCCAGGAGTGCCCGGAGAGCGCCGTCCGCGCGTCCGGGGTGAACAGCACCTCGGGGGTGCGGTCGCCGGCGAGGAAGGCGTCGAAGCCGAACGCGAGGAGGGAGCCGGTCGGCTGCCCGAGCCACTCGGACTTCAGGGTGACGAGCAGGTGCCGGCGGTGGGCGTGGACGAGGGCGTCGTCGGGGACGTCGATCCGTACGGTCGTGCCGTCGGGCTCCAGGAGGTACGTCTCGCTGCGGAAGAAGTCCAGCGAGCGGCCGACGAAGTCCCGCTCGAAGCCGGGGGTGTCGTCGCGGTACCCCCAGGCCGACACGTCGCCGTCCTCCGCCTCGTACACGAGCTCGGACTCCTCGATCGGCGTGCCGCGCCGCCAGCGGCGGACCGTGCGCGGGTAGCCGGAGTCGGTCAGCGAACCCGGACCGGTGTCCGTGCCGACGAAGACGGTGTCGTCGTCGATCCAGCCGATCCGCGTCTTCGCCTCCGGCACCCGGAAGCCGTCCTCGACGAACTCCCTTGTGGCGAGGTCGAATTCGCGGACCACGACGGCGTCGCCGCCGTCCCGGGACAGCCGCACCAGGGCCCGGTCGTAGGCGGGGCGGCGCACCCGCGCCCCGTCCCAGACCCACTTCTCGCCCTCCGCGGCGGCGAGCGCGTCGACGTCGAGGAGGACCTCCCACTCGGGCGCGTCCTTGCGGTACTGCTCCAGGGTCGTACGCCGCCACACGCCGCGCACGTGCTCGGCGTCGCGCCAGAAGTTGTAGAGGTGGGCGCCGCGCCGCGTGGTGTACGGGATGCGGTCCGAGGCGTCGAGCACCTCCCTCACGCGCGCCTTCAGCGGGGCGAACCCGGCGTCGGCGGCCAGCACGTCCGCCGTCTCGGCGTTCCGCTCGGCCACCCACGCGAGGGCGGCCTCGCCGGAGATCTCTTCCAGCCACAGGTACGGGTCGTCATCGCTCACCCCCGTATTGTGCAGGTTCGGGCGTCAGCTCCGGCTTTCGCGGCGCAGCCGTACGGCGAGGTGGTGCTGGAGCGGCCGGCCCACGGCGGCCAGGTCGTGGAGGAAGTCGAGGGTGTCCTCGCCGGTGAGCGTGTAGCGGCGGCGGGTGGCGTCGACCTGCTTGGCGGTGGGGGCGAGGGCGACCTCGTGGGTGGTGAGGTCGACGGTGGTGCCGTCCGCGTGACCGACGGCGATCTCCGCGATGCCGGTGGGCTGGGTGATCAGCGCCTCGACGCGGCCCTCGGGCTGCAGCCGCCACCAGCCGCTCTCCCGGGCCGAGGGCCGCAGCGGGGTGCCGGCCTCGTCGACGAGCCAGGCCCGGGCCTCGTAGTGCAGGAAGGGGCGCCCGTCATGGCTGAAGGTGACCTCCTGCTCGTACGCGAACTCCTCGGCGAGCGAGGGATAGCCGCCGCGCCCCCGCCCCGCCCAGGTCCCGAGCAGCCAGGTCACCGGCGCGAGCAGCGCGTGCGGCGCGGGCGCCTCGTCCGGCCGGAACGCGTCGGGGTAGGGGTGCTGCCGGTCGCGGTCGTTCATGGGGTGCGCTCCTGGGTCGGGACCTGTGCCGTACGGCAGCTTAGGCCGCGGCGTGCGGCGCGCCCCGCAGCGTGAGCCGGAGGACCGCGGTGGCGACGGCGCCCGCGGCGAGGCCGAAGGTGAGGGCGGCCGGGACGCCGTTCCCGATGCCGGCGGAGAGGTAGAGCATGCCCTGCTGGGGGCCCGCCTGCACGACGGCGATCCGGAGGAGCTGGCTCGCGAGGAGGCCGAGGACGGTGGCGCAGACCGCGCCGGCCGCCATGGCGGGGAGCGTGGCCCGGGTGAGGAGCCCGGGGAGCGCGCGCAGGGCCCACCACACGACGACGAGGAGGAGGACGTCGGAGGCGCGGTAGAGGAGCCACTCGCCGAGCGGGCCGCCCTCCGGGCCGGACCAGGCGCCGAGCAGCAGCCACTGGCGCAGCAGGTCGCCCGGCTCGGAGAGGAACCCGCCGTCCGGGGAGAGCTCCTGGAGGGCGGCGGCGGCCGAGTGGTACGAGAGCAGCACGACGGACAGCGCGATCACGGCCGTGCCCGCGGTGGCGGCCAGCCTCGCGGCGCGTGCCGGGACGTCCGCGCGCGGCAGGGGATCCGCGCCCTTGGCGGTGATCCGTGCGACGAGGACGGTCGCCCCCGCCGCGAAGAGCCCGACGGCCACGGGGAGCTGGCGTCCGGAGGCGATCACGCTCGCCAGCTGGGGCAGGAAGCGGTAACTGCCGTGCCCCGTCGAGGCGATGAGCCACGGGGCGGACACGGCGAGCGCCAGGGCCCCGGCCACCGCGCCCCAGGCCCACAGCGCCAGGAACGCGGCGGTGGTGCGCCCGCGCACCGGCGGCAGCCTGCGGACCAGGAGCAGGGCGCCGAGGACGTAGGCGACGAGGACGGCGCCGTACCGGATCTGGAGCCCGGTCGTGTACAGGCCGTTGTAGGAGGAGCGGTTGTCGTCACCCATGGTGTCCCCTACGTAGCCGGACGCCATCGCGCCGGCGTCGAGGAAGGCCGGCGGGTCGTACGCCCACGGGGTCAGCCAGCTCCGGAGCTCGGCGACCCGCTCGGCGCCGCCCAGTTGGTCGCCGCTGCCGGGCAGGTGCAGCGCGTCCGCGGTGGCCCCTGCCCACCACAGGAGTGCGGTGAGCAGCAGCCCGCCGATCAATGCGGGTATCACCGCGCGCCCGTACGTCATGTTCTGTCCCCCGTCGTGAAACGCCTCTGGTCAGCTGGAGACTAGAGCGTGGTGATCACGTACGGGGCACGGTCGCACGTCGGTTCCGCGGGCGAGGACGTGTGGGGCACGGCCCCACGTCGGTTCCGCGGGCGAGGACGTGCGGAGCACGGCCCCACGTCGGTTCCGGGCGCGAGGCTCGCGCGTCCAGCGTCCGAGACACCGTTGACCGGGCGCGTGGCGGCCGCTACCTTCGCGCCATGTTGCGTACAGCCCTGCTCACCACGCGCGGTCACATCGACCTGCTGCGGGTGGCCTCCGCCGCGTGTCGCCGCGGCCGCTGACGCCCTTTCACCTGCACCCCCGCCTCCGCTGAGGCCCTGATCGCCGTGCGCGCGTGTCCGCTCCGCGCCCACGGGCGCTGACGCGTACCTTCACCTCCCTCTCCCCGGAGTCCGTCATGACGGTCGACCATGCCCCTCCCTCCGCCCCGCCCGACATATCGCCTTTGCCGGACGTCGAGTCCCTGACCCCCGCCCGGGGGCCGGGTCGCGGCCCGGCCGTTCCGCGCTGGCTGCGCCGGGCCGTGGGGCCCGTCCTGCTGCTCGTCCTCTGGCAGGCGAGCAGTGCGGCCGGGGTGCTCCCGGCGGACGTGCTGGCCTCCCCGGGGACCATCGCCAGGGCCGCCGGCGAACTGGCCCGGGACGGGACGCTGCCGACCGCGATGGGCGTCTCACTGCGGCGGGTCGCCGCGGGGCTGCTGCTCGGCGGGGTGGTGGGGATCGCGCTCGCCCTGGTGTCGGGGCTCTCACGGCTCGGCGAGGACCTCGTCGACGCTCCCGTACAGATGCTGCGGACGGTCCCGTGGGTGGGGCTCATCCCGCTGTTCATCATCTGGCTGGGCATCGGGGAGGCCCCCAAGGTGGCGCTCATCGCCCTCGGCGTCGCCTTCCACCTCTATCTGAACGTGTACGCCGGGATCCGCGGCGTCGACGCCCAGCTCGTCGAGGCCGGCGAGTCCCTGGGGCTCGGCCGGTGGGGTCTGGTCCGGCACGTCGTCCTGCCGGGCGCGCTGCCCGGGGCGATGACCGGCCTTCGGTACTCCCTGGCGACGGCCTGGCTCGCCCTCGTCTTCGGCGAGTCGATCAACGCCGACGCCGGGATCGGCTTCCTCATGAACCAGGCGCGGGAGTTCTTCCGCACGGACGTGATCGTCGTCTGCCTCGTCGTCTACGCCTTCCTCGGCCTGCTGGCCGACGCCGTCGTCCGTACTCTCGAAAGGCTGCTGCTGCAATGGCGACCGACCTTCACGGGGCAGTGACCGTCCAGGGCCTCACCCGCTCCTTCGACGGGCGTCCCGTCGTCGACGGGCTCGATCTGACCCTCCGCGCCGGGCAGTTCACGGCACTCCTGGGACACAGCGGCTGCGGCAAGTCGACGCTCCTGCGGATCCTCGCGGGGCTCGACCGGGAGATCTCCGGCACCGTCCTCGTGCCGCGCCGCCGCGCGGTGGCCTTCCAGGCGCCGCGCCTGATGCCCTGGAAGCGGGTCTGGCGGAACGTCCTGCTCGGGCTGCCGGGGAAGCCCGGCCGGGCGGTGGCGGAGAAGGCGCTCGCGGAGGTGGGGCTCGACCACCGCTCGGGAGCCTGGCCGAAGACCCTGTCGGGCGGTGAGGCCCAACGCGCATCGCTGGCCAGGGCGTTGGTACGGGATCCGGACCTGCTGCTGCTCGACGAGCCGTTCGGCGCGCTCGACGCGCTGACGCGGATCAAGGCCCAGCGGCTCGTGGCCGAGCTGTGGCAGCGGCGCGGCTGCACGGTCCTGCTCGTCACGCACGACGTGGACGAGGCGCTGCTGCTCGCCGACCGCGCCCTGGTCATGCGGGACGGCGTGATCGCCTACGACACCGCCGTCGACCTCGACCGGCCCCGCTCCCCCGGCGATCCCGCACTCGCCGCGCTCCGCACCCAGCTGCTCGCCGAACTCGGCGTGTCCGACGCGGAGTTCGCGGGGCACGCGGCCGCCTGACCCCTGCATCCCCACCGTCCCCGAGGAGACATCCATGAAGTCCATCCGACTGTCCGCCGCCGCGCTGCTCGTGCCGCTCGCCCTGCTCGCCTCCGCCTGCTCCGGCGCCTCCGCCACGGGCGAGGCCTCGAACTCCGACGGCAAGGGCTCCCTCGTCCTGAACGTCGGCGACCAGAAGGGCGGCCACGAGGCCCTGCTGCGTGCCGCCGGTGAGCTCGACGACCTCCCGTACCGGGTGAAGTGGTCGACGTTCACCTCCGGCCCACCGCTCCTCGAAGCGATCAACGCCAAGGCCGTCGACGTCGGCTCCGTCGGCAACACCCCGCCCGTCTTCGCCGCCGGAGCCGGCTCGAAGATCACCGTGGTCGCGTCGACCCACGGCGACTCCGCGGGCGAGGCGATCCTCGTCCCGAAGGACTCCCCGCTGCGCACCGCGCGGGACCTGAAGGGCAAGAAGGTCGCCGTCGCCCAGGGGAGCTCCGCCCACTTCCAGCTGATCGCCTCGCTCCGGGAGGCGGGCCTGCGGCTGTCCGACGTCCGGCTCAGCCTCCTCCAGCCGGCCGACGCCCTGGCCGCGTTCACCAGCGGCAAGGTCGACGCCTGGGCGGTCTGGGACCCGTACACCTCCCAGGTCCTGCTCAGCGGCAAGGGCCGGGTGCTGACCGACGGGCGCGGCCTCGTCAACGGCCTCGGCTTCCAGGTCGCCGCCCCCTCGGCCCTCGCCGACAGGGAGAAGGCGCGGGCGATCGGCGACTTCGTCGAGCGGCTGCGCCGCGCCCAGGGCTGGGTGTTCGACCACCCCGAGGAGTGGGCGAAGGTCTGGGCGAAGGAGACCGGTCTGCCGTACGAGGTGGCCCTGGCCGCCGTGAAGCGCAGCAACGGCACCCGTGTCCCCGTGGCCCTCGACGACGCGGCGATCGCCTCCGAGCAGCAGATCGCCGACACCTTCGCCGAACTGAAGCTGATCCCGCACACGTTCCGCTTCGCCGACTACGTCGACACCCGCTTCAACAAGGACCTGCCGCCGTCCACGACCCCGGCGCGCAGCTACGGAAAGGCCTCCTGATGACCGTCCATCTGCACTGGTTCCTGCCGACCGGCGGCGACGGCCGGACCCTCGTCGACCGGCACGCCTACACGGACGGCGGGATCACCCGGGACCGGGCCGTGTCCGGGGTCCGCGCCCCCGACATCGACTACCTCGTCCAGATCGCCAAGGCGGCCGAGCAGTTGGGCTTCGAGGCCGTGCTGACGCCGACCGGCACGTGGTGCGAGGACGCCTGGCTGACGACGGTCGCCCTGGCCCAGCACACCGAACGGCTGAAGTTCCTGGTGGCGTTCCGGCCGGGGGTGATCTCCCCGGTGCTCGCGGCCCAGATGGCGTCCACGTACCAGCGGATCACCCGGGGCCGGCTCCTGCTCAACGTCGTGACCGGCGGCGACTCGGCCGAGCAGCGGCGCTTCGGCGACCACCTCGACCACGACCGGCGGTACGCGCGCACGGCCGAGTTCCTCTCGGTGGTGCGGGGCGTGTGGGGCGGGCGGCCGTACGACTTCGACGGCGAGCACTTCCGGATCGAGGGCGGGCTCACCGCCCTGCCGCCCGACCCGCTGCCCGAGATCTTCTTCGGCGGATCGTCCGCGGCGGCCGGCCCGGTCGCGGCGCAGCACGCGGACGTGTACCTGACGTGGGGGGAGCCGCCGTGGCAGGTGAAGGAGAAGATCGACTGGATCCGGCGGCTCGCGGAGGAGCGCGGCCGCACGGTCCGGTTCGGGATCCGGCTGCACACGATCTCCCGCGACTCGGCGCGCGAGGCCTGGGCGACGGCCGACCGGCTGCTGTCCGATCTCGACGCGGAGACCGTCGCCGCGGCGCAGGAACTCCTCGGCCGGAGCGAATCGGTCGGCCAGCAGCGGATGATCGCGCTGCACGGCGGCGGCTCGCTCGACCGCGACCGGCTGGAGATCTCGCCGAACCTGTGGGCGGGCGTCGGTCTGGTACGGGGCGGGGCCGGGACCGCGCTGGTCGGCAGCCACGCCGATGTCGCCGACCGGATCGAGGAGTACCACGATCTGGGCGTGGAGCACTTCGTCCTGTCCGGGTACCCGCACCTGGAGGAGGCGTACTGGTTCGGCGAGGGCGTGACGCCCGAGCTCGCGGCGCGCGGGCTGCTGCCCTCGGCGCCCGCCTCCCCGCTGCTCGGCGTCCCGGCCGCGAACGGCCGCCCGGCCTCGGCCCCGGGCGGCGCGCCGCTGCTCGTGCCGGGCGGGCGGTAGGCCTCCGGCCGGCGGGGGTGGGAAGAACCTCACCCCCGCCCCGGTTGGTGGAAGCGTGAACGATTTCGGGTTCGAAGAGGTCAGGACGGTCGACGTCGTCGTCATCGGCGCCGGACAGGCGGGGCTCTCCGCCGCCTTCCACCTGCGGCGCACCGGCCTGGAGCCGGACCGGGACTTCGTCGTCCTGGACCACGCCCCCGAACCGGGCGGCGCCTGGCAGTTCCGGTGGCCGTCCCTCACGTACGGCAAGGTCCACGGGATGCACGCGCTGCCCGGCATGGAGCTGACCGGTGCCGATCCCGCGCGGCCCTCCTCGGAGGTGATCGGCGCGTACTTCGACACGTACGAGCGGACCTTCGACCTGCGGGTCCACCGGCCCGTCGACGTGACCGCCGTCCGGGAGGGCGAGGACGGGCGGCTGCGGGTCGAGACCTCGGAGGGCGTCTACGCGACGCGGGCCCTGATCAACGCGACCGGCACCTGGGACCGGCCGTTCTGGCCGCGCTACCCCGGCCAGGGGACCTTCCGGGGCCGCCAGCTGCACACCGCCCGGTACCCGGGGCCCGAGGTGTTCGCCGGGAAGCGGGTGCTCGTCGTCGGCGGCGGGGCCTCCGGCACCCAGCACCTCATGGAGATCGCCGAGGTGGCCGCGGAGACGACCTGGGTGACCCGGCGCGAGCCCGTCTACCGCGAGGGGCCCTTCGGCGAGGTGGAGGGCCGCGCGGCGGTCGCCCTCGTGGAGGAGCGGGTGCGGCGCGGGCTGCCGCCGCAGAGCGTCGTCTCCGTCACCGGGCTCCCCCTCAACGACGCGATCCGGGCGGCCAGGGCGCGCGGGATCCTGGACCGGCTGCCGATGTTCGACCGGATCACCCCGACGGGGGTGGCCTGGGACGACGGCCGGACGGTCGATGTGGACGTCATCCTGTGGGCGACCGGTTTCCGGGCGGCGATCGACCATCTGGCGCCGCTGCGGCTGCGGGAGCCGGGCGGCGGCATCCAGGTGGAGGGCACACGCGCGGTACGGGACGAGCGCGTCCACCTCGTCGGCTACGGCCCCTCGGCCTCGACGATCGGCGCCAACCGGGCCGGCCGCGCGGCCGTCTCCGACATCCGCCGCCTCCTCGGCCACGACCTCGACCAGGCCGCCCCTGCTCCGGCCGTCTGACCTGCCTGTTCAGCGCTGTCCCGCGCTCCGGTTGGCGTTGAACTCGGCCACGTTCGCCTGGTGGGCCGCGTAGTCGGCGGTGAAGCGGGTGTCGCCCGGGGCGACCGTGACGAAGTAGAGCCAGTCGCCGTCCGCCGGGCGGATCACCGCGTCCATCGCCTCGTCCCCCGGGTTGCCGATGGGCGTCGGCGGCAGGCCCTTGCGGGCGTACGTGTTGTACGGGCTCCGGGACTTCGTGTCCGCGAGGCTGGTGTCGACCGTGGTCCGGCCGAGGGCGTAGTTGAGGGTCGAGTCCATCTGGAGCGGCATGCCCTGGTCGAGCCGGTTGTGGACGACGCGGGCGACCTTCGCCATGTCCTCGGGGTTGTCGGCCTCGGCCTGCACGATGCTGGCCGCGACGACCGTCTCGTACACGCTGAGTCCGCGCGCCCGCGCGCCCTCGACGATCCGCCCCGCGCCGTAGCGCTTGCCGGCGGTGTCCACCATGAAGCGCAGCAGTGCCGTCGGGGTGGTGGTCGAGAGCACGGGGTAGGTCGCGGGGAAGAGGTAGCCCTCGGGGTTGCCGCGGGCCGCGGCGGGCAACGGGAGGACGCCGGGCCCGGTCGCGGCCTTGCGCGTGGTGCCCTCGGGCAGATGGAGTGCCCGGTCGACGGCCGTGTAGACCTGGCCGGCCCGCCAGCCCTCCGGGACGAGGAGGCTGCGGGGCTGTTCGACGGCGGGTTCGTCCTGGCTGAGCAGGAGGGGGACGGTGACGGCGCCGGCCACGGTGAGGACGGCTCCGAGCAGCAGCGCGAGCCGCCCGCGCCGGGTGAGACGCGCCCGACGGGGAGTCCGTGGCAGGCGTGTGCGGCGGGGAGGCCGGGGCAGGGAGGGACGGCGGGGGCGGCGCGGGGGTGCGTACGGGGAGGACGGCCGGTACGTCATGGGCGCACGCTAACCCGGTCCGTGCGCGAATCCGGGGAACCGCGCACGCGGCGGCGCCGCCGGCCCCCTGGGACGGGGGACCGACGGCGCCGGGCACTGCGTTCGTCAGACGAGCCAGCCCAGGAAGTGGAGGACGCCGGCGAGCAGATCGGTGATGACGTTCATGGTGGTGCTTCTCCTTGTGCAGGTACATCAGTGGGACGGTGCGGTCGCGGTCTGCAGCCCTTCGCTCGCACTCCGTAATCTTCCGATGCCGCACGGGAGTCGGGCAACGAATCCCGGAACGATCACACGTTCTGGGGAACAACCGCTCCCACGTTCGCCTGTTCGGTACGGGCGTCCCGGCGGACCAGGGCCGCGTACCGCCCGTCCCGGGCGAGGAGCTCCTCGTGCGTCCCGCGCTCGGCGATCCTGCCGCCCTCCAGGACGACGATCTGGTCGGCGTCGCGGACGGTGGAGAGCCGGTGGGCGATGGTGATCGTGGTGCGGCCGGCCGACAGGGCGTCGATGGCCCGCTGCACCGCGTGCTCGGTCCGGGTGTCGAGGGCGCTGGTCGCCTCGTCGAGGATCAGGACCGGAGGGTCTCGCAGGATGGTGCGCGCGATGGCGAGGCGCTGCTTCTCGCCGCCCGAGAAGCGGTAGCCGCGCTCGCCGACGAGGGTGTCGTACCCGTCGGGCAGCGAGGCGATGTGGTCGTGGATCTGGGCGGCGCGCGCGGCGGCCTCGATCTCCTCGTCGGTGGCGTCCGGCTTGGCGAAGCGGAGGTTGTCCGCGACGGAGGCGTGGAAGAGGTAGGTCTCCTGGGAGACGACGCCGACGGCGCGGGCGAGGGTGTCGAAGTCCAGGTCGCGCACGTCGACCCCGTCGAGGGTGACGCGGCCGCCGGTGACGTCGTACAGCCGGGGAACGAGGTAGCTGAGGGTGGACTTGCCGGAGCCGGTGGGGCCGACGACGGCCAGGCTGCCGCCGGCGGGGACGGTCACGTCGATGCCGTCAAGCGTCGGGCGGCCCTGTCCCTCGGGGTCGTAGTGGAACTCGACCTTCTCGAAGGAGACCTCGCCGCGGATCTTCGGCAGCCGGACCGGCTCGTCGGGCTCGGTGATGTCGACGGGCAGGTCGAGGTATTCGAAGATGCGCTGGAAGAGCGCGAGGGAGGTCTGCACCTGCACGCCGGTGGAGAGCAGGCTGACGGCGGGCCGGAAGAGGCCCTGCTGGAGCGAGACGAAGGCGACGAGCGTGCCGAGCGAGATCTCCGAGCCGCCCGAGCCGAGGGCGATGCCGGCGGCCCAGTAGATCAGGGCGGGCATCGCGGCCATGACGATGCCGATGGTCGACATCCGCCACCGCCCCGCCATGGAGGAGCGCACTTCGAGGTCGACGAGGCGCTCGGACTCCTCGGCGAAGGACTTGGTCAGCGAGTCGGCGCGGCCCATGGTGCGGCCGAGGAGGATGCCGCTGACCGAGAGGGACTCGGTGACGGTCGCGGCCATGGCCGCCATCTGCTTCTGGCGCTGGGTGGTGATCGTCTTGCGCTCGCGGCCGACGCGCCGGCTGATCCAGACGAAGACGGGCAGCAGGAGCAGCGAGACGAGGGTGAGGCGCCAGTCGAGGGCGAGCATGGCGACGACGGTCGCGACGACGGCGGTGAGGTTGGAGACGAGGGAGGTGGCCGTGGAGGTCACGGTCGCCTGCATGCCGCCGATGTCGTTGGCGATGCGGGACTGCACCTCGCCGGTACGCGTGCGCGTGAAGAAGGCGAGCGGCATCCGCTGGAGCTGCTCGTAGACCCCGGTGCGCAGGTCGTGCATGACGCGCTGGCCGACGGTGGTCGAGATGAGGGTCTGGAGCACGCCGAAGACGCTGGTCAGGACGGCGGTGGCGATCATGCCGAGGGCGAGCAGGCTGAGCAGCCCGGTGCGGCCCTGGGGGATGGCGGTGTCCAGGATCTCCCGGAGGAGGAACGGCGAGGCGACCGAGACGAGCGAGGCGGCGCCGACCAGGAGGCCGACGAGCGCGAGGCGCGCGCGGTAGGGGCGGAAGAGCCGAAGGATCCGCCGCACCTGGGCGGGCTCCTTGGGCTGGCCGGAGTCGCGGGGCGGGGGCGTCCAGTCGGACTGGTCGTGGGGGCGCATGGGCTCCTTCGAAGGTAGACGATTCCATCGGAGCATAGCTCACTGTTACCTATACTCACAATGAACATGGTCCTGATATTGTTCCCGTATGAGCACCTCCGACCGTCCGCGCGGCTCCGAGCGACCGAGCGGGACCGACCGGCCGAGCGGGACCGACACCGACGGCCTCCTCGCCGAGCAGCTGCTGCGGCTCACCCGGCGCCTGCACCGCATCCAGAAGCGCCATCTGGAGCCGGTCGGCATCACACCCGCGCAGTCCCGGCTCCTGCGCACCGTCGCGCACTTCGGCGAGCCGCCCAGGATGGCCGATCTCGCGGCCCGTCTGGAGGTCGTCCCGAGGGCCGTGACCAGTCTCGTCGACGGACTGGAGGCGGGCGACCGGGTGCGCCGGGTGCCCGACCCGAACAACCGCCGGGTGGTCCGGATCGAGCTCACCGACGCGGGCCGCGCCACGCTGCGTGAGCTGCGCAGCGCGCGCCGGGCCGCCGCAGAGGACATCCTTGCTCCATTGACCGTCGATCAGCGCGAGGTGCTCGAAGGTCTGCTGTCCGCCCTGGTCGACCCCGGCCCGGAGCGCGGCTGCTGACCCGTCGGGTGCGGGGACGCGCCGAAGGGGAGCCGTGACATGCCGCTGCTCGAGCCCGACCCGCGGGCACTCCGTCCCGGTACGAAGCGGACCCCCGCCCCGGACCGCGTGCCGGATCTCCAGGCCCGGGGCACGCCGCGGCGGCTGCGCGAGGAGCTCACCGAGCTCCTCGGGCCAGGGAAGGTCCTGTCGAAGATCTCCGACCTGGTGCGCTACGCCTCCGACGCGAGCCCGTACCGCTTCGTCCCGCAGGTCGTCGTGGTCGCCGAGGACATCGACGACATCTCCGCCGTCCTGTCGTACGCCCACGGCAAGGGCCGCGAGGTGGTCTTCCGGGCGGCCGGGACCAGTCTCAACGGGCAGGCGCAGGGCGAGGACATCCTCGTCGACGTGCGCCGCCACTGGGTGGGCGTCGAGGTCCTGGACGGCGGCGCCCGGGCCCGGATCCGGCCCGGCACCACGGTGGTGCGGGCCAATGCCGCCCTCGCCCCGCACGGGCGGGTCCTGGGGCCCGATCCGGCCAGCGCGGTCGCCTGCACGATCGGCGGGGTCGTCGCCAACAACGCCTCGGGCATGACGGCCGGCACCACCCGGAACTCGTACCGGACGGTCGCCTCCCTCACCGTCGTCCTGCCGAGCGGGACCGTGGTCGACACGGCGGACCCTGACGCCGACGAGGAGCTGGCGCGCGCCGAGCCGAGGCTGTGCGCGGAGCTGATGGCACTGAAGGCGGAGATCGAGGCGGACGCCGAGCTGACCGCGCGGATCCGCGCCAAGCACACCATCAAGAACACCAACGGCTACCGGCTCGACGCCTTCCTCGACGGCGACAGCCCGGTGCGGATCCTGCGGGGTCTGATGGTCGGCTCCGAGGGCACCTTCGGCTTCATCTCGGAGGTCGTCTTCGACACCCTGCCGCTGGACCGCGAGGTCTCGACGGCCCTGCTGTTCTTCCCCTCGCTGCCGGCCGCCGCCGCGGCCGTGCCCCTGTTCAACGAGGCCGGGGCGCTCGCCGTCGAGCTGATGGACGGCAACACGCTGCGGGCCTCGGTGAGCGTGGCGGGGGTGCCCGCCGACTGGGCGGAGCTGCCGAAGGACACGGCGGCGCTCCTGGTCGAGTTCCGGGCCCCGGACCCGGCGGCCCTCGACGCGTACGAGCGGGCGGCGGAGGCCGTGCTCGACGGGCTCGCGCCGGTCGCCCCGGTGGCGTCCGTGGAGAACGCGTTCACCCGCGACCCGAAGCGGATCTCCGGCTACTGGAAGGCCCGCAAGGCCTTCGTGACGGCGGTCGGCGGCTCCCGGCCCTCCGGTACGACCCTGATCACCGAGGACTTCGCGGTGCCGCCGGAGCGGCTCGCGGAGGCCTGCGAGGCGCTGCTCGGGCTCCAGGCCCGGCACGGTTTCGACGCGGCGGTGGCGGGCCACGCGGCCCACGGCAACCTGCACTTCCTGCTCGCCTTCGACGCGGCCGACCCCGCCGACGTCCAGCGGTACGCGGCCTTCATGGACGAGTTCTGCAAGCTGACCGTGGAGCGCTTCGACGGCTCGCTGAAGGCGGAGCACGCCACCGGACGCAATATCGCGCCCTTCCTGGAGCTGGAGTGGGGGGCGCGGGCGACCGAGCTGATGTGGCGGGTCAAGGAGGCGATCGACCCGGACGGTGTGCTCGCCCCGCGGATCGTCCTCGACCGCGACCCGCAGGCCCATCTGCGCGGCCTGAAGACGATCCCGGCGGTGGAGCGGATCGCCGACCCGTGCATCGAGTGCGGCTTCTGCGAACCGACCTGCCCCAGCCACGATCTGACGACCACTCCGCGCCAGCGGATCGTGCTGCGCCGGGAGATGATGCGCCAGTCCGACGGCTCCCCCGTCGAGGCCCGACTCCTGGAGTCGTACGGCTACGACGCCGTCGACACCTGCGCCGGCGACTCCACCTGCAAGCTGGCCTGCCCGGTCGGGATCGACACGGGGGCGCTGATGAAGGAGTTCCGGCACGAGCGGCACTCGCCGCGCGAGGAGCGGATCGCCGCCCTGGCCGCCCGGAACTTCCGCGCGGTGGAGGCCTCGGCGCGGCTCGCGGTCGCCGCCGCGGACCGGATCGGCGACCGGGTCCTGGAATCGGTGACCGGTCTCGCGCGCAAGGCCGTACGCCCCGACCTCGTACCGGAGTGGCTGCCGGAGATCCCGGGCGCGGCGGCGCGGCGGCTGCCCCGCACCCACCGTCCGGCGGCGGTCGCCGTGTACTACCCGGCCTGCGTGAACCGCGTCTTCGGCAACCCGGACGGCGAGCGGGGGCCCTCGCTCCCGGAGGCCGTCGTCGCGGTGTCCGCCCGGGCCGGGCGGCCGGTGTGGATCCCGGACGACGTGGCCGGGACGTGCTGCGCGACGATCTGGCACTCCAAGGGGTACGAGCGGGGCAACGAGGTGATGGCGAACCGGATCGTCGAGGCCGCCTGGGGCTGGACGGCCGGCGGAAGACTGCCGCTCGTGGTGGACGCCTCCTCGTGCACCCTGGGGATCGCGCACGAGGTGGTGCCGTACCTGACGGAGGACAACCGGGAGCTGCACGCCGAACTGACCGTGCTCGACTCGCTCGTGTGGGCGGCGGACGAGCTGCTCCCCCGGCTCGACGTGCGGCGCCGCGTCGCCTCGGCCGTGGTCCATCCGACCTGCTCGATGCGGCACCTGGGCGACGAGGAGAAGCTCACCGAGCTCGCCGGGGCCTACGCGGAGGAGGTCGTCGTCCCCGCCGACGCGGGCTGCTGCGCCTTCGCCGGCGACCGGGGCATGCTGCATCCGGAGCTGACGGCCTCGGCGACGGCCCGAGAGGCGGCGGAGGTCACGGCCCGGCCGTTCGACGCGCACCTCTCGGCCAACCGGATGTGCGAGATCGGGATGGACCGGGCGACGGGCCGGAGCTACGGATCGGTGCTCCTCGCCCTGGAGCGCGCGACCCGGCCCTGACCGTCCGTCAGCCGGTCCGGCAGGGCCCCTCACCCCGAGCGGTGAGGGGCCCTTCGTATGTTCGAGTGATCATCGGCTGCCGGTGCGGCTCGACGCGGGAACCGGAACAGTACAGTCCAACCACCCGTCAGCAGGGAGGTTCCATGGACGACCAGACACCGCGCCCCCCGAGCCGTCGCACGGTCCTCAGAACCACCGCGGGCGCGGCCGGGGCCGGGCTCGGCGTCACCGCCGCGAGCGGAGGGACCGCCCGGGCTTCCACCGCCCCCGCTCCGGAGACCCCCGCCGTGCCGGAGCGCCGGGGCGCCACCATGGCCGGGGTGCCGTTCGAGGGCCGTTCCACCGTCCGGATCGGCATCGTCGGGCTCGGCAACCGCGGCGCGAGCATGATCGGCAACTTCCTCGCCCTCCCCTGGGTCCGGGTGGTCGCCGTCTGCGACCCGGTGCGCGAGAAGGCCGAGAAGGCCGCTGCGGCCGTCACCGCCGCCGGCCGGCCGGCCCCCGCCCTGTACACCCACGGCGAGGACGACTACGAGAAGCTCTGCACCCGCACCGACCTCGACTTCGTCTACGTGGCCACGCCCTGGGAGAGCCACTTCGCGATCGCCAGGGCGGCGATGCTGGGCGGCAAGCACGTCGGCGTGGAGTGTCCGGTCGCGATGGAACTCGCCGAGCTGTGGGAGCTGGTCGACCTGTCGGAGCAGACCCGCCGCCACTGCATGCAGCTGGAGAACTGCTGCTACGGGCGGAACGAGATGCGGGTGCTGCGGATGGCGCACGCCGGCAGGTTCGGGGAGCTGCTGCACGGCGCGGGGGCGTACAACCACGACCTGCGCGCCCTGTTGTTCTCGCCGACGTACTACCAGGGGCCGTGGCGCCGGCTGTGGCACACGCGGCGGCGCGGGGACCTGTACCCGAACCACGGCTTCGGTCCGGTCGCCAACTACATGGACGTCAACCGCGGCGACCGGGCGGTGAGCATCAGCAGCTTCGGCACCCCGGCGCTCGGTCTCGCCGAGTACCGCGCGGCGCACATGCCGCCCGGCGACCCGAGCTGGAAGGAGACGTACGTCGAGAGCGACCGGACGGTCAGCATGGTCCGGACGTCCAAGGGGCGGCTGATCCGGCTCGAACACGACGTGTCCACCCCGCACCCGTACAGCAGGATCAACAGCCTGGGCGGGACGCGCGGGGTCTTCGAGGACTACCCGGCCCGGATCTATCTGGAGCCGGACCACAAGGACGACGTGTGGGGCGACTTCTCGGCGTACGCGGCCGAGTTCGACCACTGGCTGTGGAAGGAGCACGCCGATCCGCCGGGCGGCCACGGCGGCATGGACTACCTCATGGTCCTCCGGCTGATGCAGTGCCTCCAGCTGGGCCTGCCGCCGGACTTCGACGTGTACGACGCGGCCGTCTGGTCGGCTCCCGTGCCGCTCAGCCACGCGTCGCTCAAGGCGGACGGCGCACCGCAGGAGATCCCCGACTTCACCCGCGGGGAGTGGCAGAAGGCCCGTTCGGGCGTGGACTCGGCGAAGCCCCGCTGACGGTGCCGTGCCGCCCCGTCCCCTCGCCGCGGGGGGGCGGGGCGGCCGGGTGTCTCAGCAGCGCCGCAGGTCCTGGGTGACGGTGCCCTGGACGGTGGTCAGGCTCCGGTCGTAGCAGCCGCCGGAGCCGTACAGGCGGTAGCGCTCGGTGCTGGTGCCGACCGCGTGCCGCTGGTCGCGCGGGACGCCGAGGGTGAAGGAGGCGTCGCCGGTGTACGTGTCGTCAAGACGCGACCAGGACAGCCGCTTGCCGTCGCGGACGACGTCGACGGCGGCGCGGTCGCCGACGGTGAGGACGGTCCGCAGGCGGTTCCCGCCGTCCACGGAGATCTCGCCGTCCATGGTGTACGTGCGCCGGGTGCGGGTCGCGGTCCGGCCGACGGTCACGGTCTCGTCGTCGGTCCAGCGGGCGGTGAGCGCGTCCGGGTTCTCGTCGGCGCCCCAGCCGTGCGTGGAGCGGTGGTCGACGGTACGGGTGACGGTGGTGGCGACGCGGCCGTGCGAGGTGTTCAGATGCCCGGCGACGGTGAGCGTGTCGCCGCCCGTGGTCTCCAGGACGTCGGGCGAACCGGCGGTGTACACCGCGGAGTTGCGGGAGGTGCCGAGCTCGTGCCGGTCCAGGCCGCCGGTGACGACCTCGCTGCCCTCGTCCTGCCAGAGGAGCACGTTGGTGGGGATGCTCCAGCCGGACTGGCCCGCGGGGACGCCGGCGACGGAGACCTCGACGCGGTGCGCCGCGCCGTCGTTGAGCCGCGCCGCGAACGGCGTGAGGTCGTAGACGATCGGCTGCACGTCGAAGGCGCGCGGCGCGGGCGTCACGTACCAGAGGAAGGGGTTGGACCAGCCGCCGGTCCACACGTGCGGGAAGGGGGCCGCGATGCCGGCGAGCTTCCCGTCGACGGAGATCCGCACCTCCCGGTAGGGCCCGTCGGTGGCCTTGCAGGAGTAGGGGGCCGCGTCCGGGACGGTGAGGTACCAGAACTCCTCGCAGCCGCCGCCGGATCCGGTGGCGTACACCTCGGCGAGGACGCGTTCGGCGTTGCGCGGGGTGGTGAGGGTGGCGCCGGTGAGCGGGACGACGCGGTCGGGGGTGCCGACGGCCGGCTTCACCCGGCCTTCGGCGGTGTGGAAGGTGAGGGTGACGCGGACGTCGATGACCCCGGTGTACGTCTCGTTCACGACGTTGCCGATGAGCATCTCGACGGGCTGCGGGCGGCTGAGGGTGTCGCGGTAGCGGGTGACGTCCTTCTCGACGGACCAGCTGATGCCGTCGGGAGAGGGTTCGGGGGTGGAGGTGCGGAGGATCTCGACGCCGCCGAGGGTGAGGTAGCCCAGACGGTCGTACTGGCGGCCCTTGACCTGTCCGTCGAGGCGCAGGACGACCTTGTTCCAGTGCTTGCCCGTGCCGCACTCCTTCGGCGGGGTGTAGCTCCCCCGGTACGGGGTGAAGTCGCGGAACTGCGCGGCGGCGAGGGTGACCTCGCAGCTGCGGGTTCCGGGGGTGTCGACGGGCGGGGCGGCGGTGACCGGGTCGTGCCAGTCGGTGGTGAACTCGGCGGGCGGCGTCGGGCCGTTCGGACCGTCGGCGGCGGCCGGGTGGGCGGTGAACAGCGCTCCGGCGGCGAGCACCAGAGCGCCGATCACGCTCGTGATCTTGAGTGATCTCATGGGCCGGTAGTGAAGCGCGCCCGTGCCGTGCGGTCCAGAGGACGATGAGCGGACATGGCGCGATCTGTTCCCTCTTGGGGAAAATCGATTGCCGCCCCCGGGGGAAAAAGCGAACCTTGCACGGTTTCCCCATCGTGGTCGCACACCGCCGTGGCACACCGGCACGCGATCCCCCCGACAGACCCGGAGATCCTGGGCAGCCATGCAGATTCGAGATCTTCCCTTCGCCGACCCGGGGGTCCCCGATGTCCGCTCGGGCACCCGGTTCCTCCTCTGGCTCGGCCGACAACAGCTCGGCGGGCAGGTGAAGTCCCTGCTCTGGGGGCTGCTGCACCACCTGGGCATCGCCGGTCTGCCGCTGGGCGTCGGCCTCGCCGTCCAGGCGGTCGTGGACCGCGACGGCGGACGGCTCGCGCTCGCCGGGGTGCTGCTCCTGGCCCTCGGGTCGGCGATCGCGGCCGGAGACGTGATGCTCCACCGCACCGCCGTCACCAACTGGATCACCGCCGCCGCCCGGGTGCAGCAGCTCCTCTCCCGCAAGACCGCCGAACTGGGCTCCGTCCTGACCCGGCGGGTCGCCGCCGGAGAAGTCGTCGCCGTGTCGACCGGCGACGTCGAGCGGATCGGCTGGTTCGTCGAGGCGCTGTCCCGGTTCGCCGCGGCCGCCGTCACCCTGGTCGTCGTCTGCGTCGGCCTCGTCGTCTACCAGCCGGCCCTCGGCGTCGTGGTCGCCGCCGGCGTCCCCGTCCTGGCCCTCGCCGTGCTGCCGCTGCTCCCCCGCGCGACCCGCCGGGCGGACGTCCAGCGCGAGAAGGCCGGCAAGGCCACCGAACTGGCCTCGGACACGGTCGCCGGGCTCCGGGTGCTGCGCGGCATCGGCGGCGAGGACCTCTTCCTCGGCCGCTACCGCGCCGCCTCCCAGGAGGTCCGCGGGGCCGCCGTGCACAGCGCGCGGATGTGGGCGCTGATCGCCGCCATCCAGATCGTCCTGCCGGGCCTGCTGCTCATCGCCGTGGTGGGGTACGGGACGAAGCTGGCGCTCGACGGGCGGATCGAGGTCGGCGAACTCGTCACGGTCTACAGCGCGGTGGCCCTCACCCATCACGCGCTGCGGAACTTCGAGGAGATCGCCCAGGCCTACTCCTTCTCGCGGCCGTCCGCGAAACGGGCCGCCCGGGTCCTCTCGCTGACCCGCACGACCAGCACGGTCCCCGAGGTCCGGGAGCTCATGGCCGGCGGCGACCTGTACGACCCGCTGACCGGGCTGCGCGCCCCCGCCAGGCTGTTCACGGCCGTGGTCTGCGGCGATCCGGACGTGGCCGGGCGGCTCGCGGACCGGCTCGGCGGCCACCCGACGGAGCCGGCCGACGACCACACCTCGGTGCTCTACGGCGGGGTGCCGCTCGACGAACTGCCGCTGGAGGACGCCCGTACCGTCGTCCTCGTCCAGGACAAGGAGCCGGTGCTGCTCTCGGGCACCCTCCGCGAGCTGCTCGACGTACCCACGTCGGGCAAGGTCCACGCCGAGCACGCGCTCGCCGCCGCCCAGTGCGACGACGTCCTCGACGCGCTCGCGCAGGCCTCCGTCGCCACCGACGGAGACCCGATGCTCACCCGCATCACCGAGCGGGGCCGCTCGCTCTCCGGCGGCCAGCGCCAGCGGCTCGCCCTGGCCCGGTCCCTGTTCGCCGACCCGGAGGTGCTCGTCCTCGACGAGCCGACCTCGGCGGTCGACGCGCACACCGAGGCAGCCGTCGCCACCTGGATCGCGGAGCTGCGGAGGACCAGGACCACGGTGGTGCTGTCCTCCTCGCCGCTGCTCCTGGACCGCGCCGACCGGGTCGTGCTGGTCCACGAGGGCCAGGCGGTCGCCGTCGGCAGCCACCGCGCACTGCTCGCCATGGAGCCGCGCTACCGCGCGGTCGTCACCCGCGAGACCGACGAGGAGCTCGCCACCGCCTCCCGGGGCGCGGGCGAACTCGAAGCACTGGAAGGGGAATCGGCATGATCGGCCTGGCGCCGCCGGAGTACGACCCGGCGGCCCCGAAGACGGCGACGACGCTGCCCGTCGCCGGGGCGGCCACCGTCCGCGGCTACGTCCGCGAGCTGCTGCGCCGGCACCGTCGGGCGTTCGCGCTGCTCATCGGGGTGAACGCGGTCGCCGTGATCGCCTCGATGGCCGGCCCGTACCTGCTCGGCTCGGTGGTGGACGGCCTCGCGGACGGGGCCCGTGACCTCCATCTGGAGCGTACGGTCGGGCTGTTCGCGCTCGCGCTGCTCGTCCAGACCGCGTTCGTACGGCTCGTACGGCTGCGCGGGGCGATGCTCGGCGAGGAGATGCTCGCGGACCTGCGCGAGGACTTCCTCGTCCGCGCCGTGGGCCTGCCGCCCGGCGTGCTCGAACGGGCCGGGACGGGCGATCTGCTCTCCCGGATCACCACGGACATCGACCGGCTCGCCAACGCGATGCGCGAGGCCGTGCCCCAGCTGGCCATCGGGGTCGTCTGGGCGGGGCTGCTGCTCGGCGGCCTCGCGGTGACCGCGCCGCCGCTCGCGCTCGCCGCGCTGCTCGCGGCGCCGGTGCTCATCGTGGGCTGCCGGTGGTACTTCAAGCGGGCGCCGTCCGCGTACCGCTCGGAGTCCGCGGGGTACGCGGCGGTCGCCGCCGCGCTCGCCGAGACGGTCGACGCGGGCCGTACGGTCGAGGCGCACCGCCTCGGCAAGCGGCGGATCGCGCTGTCGGACCGGCGGATCTCGGAGTGGGTGGCCTGGGAGCGGTACACGCTCTTCCTGCGCTCGGTGCTCTTCCCCGTCATCAACCTGACGCACACGACGGTGCTGTGCGCGGTCCTGCTGCTCGGCGGGGTGTTCGTGCTCCAGGGCTGGATCGACGTGGGGCAGCTGACGACGGGTGCGCTCCTCGCGCAGATGCTGGTGGACCCGATCGGGATCGTGCTGCGCTGGTACGACGAACTCCAGGTCGCGCAGGTGTCGCTGGCCCGGCTCGTCGGCGTCCGGGAGATCGAGCCGGACGCGGGCGACCGGGAGCTGCGGCCCGAGGGCCGGGCGGTGGAGGCGGACGAGGTCCGGTTCGGCTACCGCGAGGGCGTCGACGTCCTGCACGAGGTGTCGCTGACGCTGGCACCCGGCACCCGGCTCGCCCTGGTCGGGCCGTCGGGCGCGGGCAAGTCCACCCTGGGCCGGCTGCTCGCGGGGATCTACGCCCCGAGGGCGGGCTCGGTCACCCTCGGCGCCGCCGAGCTGGCCCGGATGCCCGCCGAGCGGGTCCGCGAGCACGTGGCCCTGGTCAACCAGGAGCACCACGTCTTCGTGGGCTCCCTCCGCGACAACCTGCTCCTGGCCAGGGCGGGGGCCACGGACGCCGACCTGTGGGCGGCGCTCGCGGCGGTGGACGCGGAGGGCTGGGCCCGGGCCCTCGACGAGGGCCTGGCCACGGAGGTCGGCTCGGGCGGCCGCTCGCTCACCCCGGCGCAGGCCCAGCAGATCGCGCTGGCCCGGCTCGTCCTCGCGGACCCGCACACCCTGGTCCTCGACGAGGCGACCTCGCTGCTCGACCCGCGCGCGGCCCGGCACCTGGAGCGCTCGCTCGGCCGGGTCCTGGACGGCCGGACGGTGGTGGCGATCGCACACCGGCTGCACACCGCGCACGACGCCGATCTGATCGCGGTGGTCGAGGCGGGGCGGATCAGCGAGTGGGGCAGCCACGAGGAGCTGGTCGCGGCGGACGGGGCGTACGCGGCGCTGTGGCGGTCCTGGCACGGCTGATGCCCGCACGCCGCACCGGACCCGGGCCGGGCCGTCACTCGACGGCCCGGCCGGCGGCGTTCGGTGGGCGCCCGCGAAGCGCAACCGGTCCCGCCGCGTTCAGTAGCCGATCGTGAAGCGGCGCTGGACGAAGCGGGGCAGCTCCGCCTCGTCGAGGAGGGCCACGGCCGCGTCCTCCGCCGAGACGCGGCTGCGGCCCTCGGCGTCCCGGACCGGCTGGTCCTCGCCGACGCGGAAGCGGCCGGTGCGCTCGCCGGGCGCGATGTCCTCGGCGGGGCTGAAGTAGGTCCACCTCCGGTTCGAGGTGCGCAGCACGTTCAGGGCGTCGCGGTGGCCGCGTACCGCCGCCGCGTACGCACGGGGCAGGCCGATCGCGTCGAGGGCCTCGTGGAGGCGTTCCTCCTCGTCGGCGAGCACCACTCCGGGCTCGGCCTCCAGGCTGCCCGCGCCGCCGATCACGATGAGCCGGGTCCTGGGGTGGCTCTCCAGGGCCTTGAGCAGGGCCCGTGCCGCCTCGGCGTAGACGCCGGGGTCGGCGATGGAGCGCCGCACGGTGTCCGTGAGGTCCAGTGCGGCGTTCCCGGGCTGGAACGCGCTGACGAGCACGTCGAGTCCGGGCAGGACGGCGGCGATGCCCTCCGCGTCGAACACGTCGAGGCTCGCCCAGGTGATGTTCTCGCGGGTCTCCCCCGCCGCCGCCCCCGTGGCGTCGCGGCTGAAGGCCCTGATGTGGTGCCCGCGCTCCAGGGCTTCCGCGACGACGCGGCTGCCGAGGGTTCCGGTGGCTCCGATGACTCCGATGTGCATGGCTCTCCCCTGTGGTCACATCACTGGTGGTCACATCACTGGCGTGACGCCGTGAGAAAACTATACGCCGTGAAGTTCACGGCGTGCAGTTTCCATACACCTCTCACCGAAGAGGTAGGCTGCCCGGATGACCGGGACTTCAGAAGCACGGACAGGAACGGCTCCGGCCGGGCGGGGACGCCGGGAGCGGCTGCGGGCCGAGACCACCGCCGAGATCAAGGACACGGCCCTGCGCCTGATGGCCTCGGGCGGCCCCGACGCCATCACCCTGCGGGCCATCGCCCGCGAGATGGGCATGACGGCCAACGCGATCTACGGCTACTTCGCCACGCGCGACGACCTGGTCACCGCACTCATCGACGACGTGTACTCCGCGCTCGCCGACTCCGTCGAGGCGGCCTGGGCCCAGGCCCCCGCCGAGGACCCGGCCGCCCGGATCCTGGCCTGGGCCCGCGCCTTCCGCACCTGGGCCCTCACCAACCCCGAGGGTTTCCGGCTCGTCTACGGCGACCCCGTGCCCGGCTACCGCGCCCCCGAGGCGGGTCCCGCCCCGGACGCGGCCCGCCGGGTGTGCACCGGACTCGCCGGCCTCGCGGCGGCGGCCTGGCCGCACGCCGAACCCCTGTACCGGGACAGCGCGTTCACCTGGTCCGACTTCGACGCCGGACTCCTCGACAAGGTCCGCCCGGCCTTCCCCGAGCTGCCGCCCGCGGGCGTCGCCCTGGCCCTGCGGCTCTGGGGACACCTGCACGGGCTCGTGGCCCTGGAGGTGTACGGGCATCTCGGCCGCCAGACGGCCAGCCCGGACAAGCTCTTCCAGGAGGAGCTGGCCCGGCTGGTGACGACCCTCGGGGTCCCGGGCTAGGCCGTCTCTTTCGGATCTTGCCGGTCAAGCCCGCGGCGTCTGGTGCCGTGCATCGCAAGGCGGAGGGTCGCCCTATTACTGGACGTACTTTGGCGGGCCCGACAACGCGGCGAGGTGCGGTGCCAGGCGTCGCGGGTCAGACAAGATCCGGAAGAGACGGCCTAGAAGAAGCCGAGCGCCGAGGCTCCGCCGACGCCGCCCAAGAGCATGAACGCGGGCATCAGGACCTTGAGCTCGACCCAGCTGCCGGCCCGGAAGCGCATGCCCTTGGGCGGGCCGATCGGGTACCAGCGCTTGCGGCCCACCGGGATGGGCCACAGGATCGGGCAGCCGGAGACGGTCAGGGCGTCGCCGATGTCGTGCACGAGGGCGCCGAGGACGATCGGCAGGCCCAGCCACAGGTACTCCTGGCCCGTGAAGAACCAGTCCGAGCCGTTGCCCGCCTTGTCGAGGACGCCCGCGAGGATCCAGGCGCTGGTGGCGCCGAGCAGCCAGACCAGGACGTCGCTGGACATCCGGGCGGCCCGCCACAGCAGGCCTTCCACGGCGAGGACCAGGTGCACGAAGAGGATCGCGAGCACGGCCCAGCGGCCGCCGGTGACCGCCGCCACGGAGGCCCCGGCACCGATCAGGACCGCCCACAGCCAGGTGTGCGTGAGGGTCCGGTGCCCGCCGGACCTGCGGGGGTCCGAGGACGAGCGGGTGGCCTTGTAGACGGCGTACGACAGCTTGTCGACGATCTCGCAGAGGCCCCGGGAGACCGGCCCGAAGGCGCGGGAGATGGTCGCCGACTTGTGGTCGAGGTCGGGGGCGAGGGCCGCGCCCGCGCAGATGAGCGCGCCGACGACGAGAACCGGCCAGGGCATCGGGTGGTCGAAGGCGGCCGCGGCCGCTCCGACGCCGAGCCATGCCGCCGCTCCGGACAGCGAATGCGCCGGTCCCATCATGGTTGGTGCGCCCCGTTTCTCCCCTGCCGGCGCCGAGTTGACGGCCGGTCGACGGACGAGCCTATCGTCCGTGATCAAGACTGCTGATGGCCGGTTCCCTCATCCGAGCGGAATGCGGGCAAGATGGGGGCGTGACCCTTATCGATCAGCTGCCGCCGACCGCCGACCCCGACGCCCTCTTCGAGGCCTTCTCCTCCTGGGCCGAGGACCGGGGCATCACGCTCTACCCGGCCCAGGAAGAGGCGCTGATCGAGGTCGTCTCCAGGGCCAACGTGATCTTGTCCACACCCACCGGATCGGGAAAGTCGCTGGTCGCGGCGGGTGCGCACTTCACCGCGCTCGCCAATGACCAGGTGACCTTCTACACGGCGCCGATCAAGGCGCTGGTGTCGGAGAAGTTCTTCGACCTGTGCAAGCTCTTCGGCACCGAGAACGTCGGCATGCTGACCGGCGACGCCTCCGTGAACGCGGACGCCCCGGTGATCTGCTGCACGGCCGAGGTGCTCGCCTCGATCGCGCTGCGCGACGGCAAGTACGCCGACATCGGCCAGGTCGTCATGGACGAGTTCCACTTCTACGCCGAGCAGGACCGCGGCTGGGCCTGGCAGATCCCCCTCCTGGAACTCCCCCAGGCGCAGTTCGTCCTGATGTCGGCGACGCTCGGCGACGTGTCGATGTTCGAGAAGGACCTGACCCGGCGCACCGGGCGGCCGACCTCCGTGGTCCGCTCGGCGACCCGGCCCGTACCGCTGTCGTACGAGTACCGGCTGACGCCCATCACGGACACCCTGACCGAGCTCCTGGAGACCAAGCAGGCGCCCGTCTACATCGTGCACTTCACGCAGGCGCAGGCCGTCGAGCGCGCGCAGTCGCTGATGAGCATCAACATGTGCACGCGCGAGGAGAAGGACCAGATCGCCGAGCTCATCGGCAACTTCCGGTTCACCACCAAGTTCGGCCAGAACCTCTCGCGGTACGTCCGGCACGGCATCGGCGTGCACCACGCCGGCATGCTGCCGAAGTACCGGCGGCTCGTGGAGAAGCTCGCCCAGGCGGGTCTGCTGAAGGTGATCTGCGGGACGGACACCCTCGGCGTCGGCGTGAACGTGCCGATCCGCACGGTGCTCTTCACCGCCCTCACCAAGTACGACGGCAACCGGGTGCGGACCCTGCGGGCCCGTGAGTTCCACCAGATCGCGGGCCGGGCCGGCCGGGCCGGCTTCGACACCGCCGGTTTCGTGGTGGCGCAGGCCCCCGAGCACGTCATCGAGAACGAGAAGGCGCTCGCGAAGGCCGGAGACGACCCGAAGAAGCGCCGCAAGGTGGTCCGCAAGAAGGCCCCCGAGGGCTTCGTCGCCTGGAGCGACACGACGTTCGAGAAGCTGATCGAGGCCGAGCCGGAGCCACTGACCTCCCGCTTCAAGGTCACCAACATCATGCTGCTCTCGGTGATCGCCCGTCCTGGCAACGCCTTCGAGGCGATGCGCAAGCTCCTGGAGGACAACCACGAGCCGCGCAAGGCGCAGCTGCGGCACATCCGCCGGGCCATCGCGATCTACCGCTCGCTCCTCGACGGCGGTGTGGTGGAGCAGCTGGACGAGCCGGACGCCGAGGGCCGCACGATCCGGCTGACCGTCGACCTCCAGCAGGACTTCGCGCTCAACCAGCCGCTGTCGACGTTCGCCCTGGCCGCCTTCGACCTGCTGGACCCGGAGTCCCCCTCGTACGCCCTGGACATGGTGTCCGTCGTCGAGTCGACGCTCGACGACCCGCGCCAGATCCTCGCCGCCATGCAGAACAAGGCGCGCGGGGAGGCCGTCGGGCAGATGAAGGCGGACGGCGTCGAGTACGAGGAGCGCATGGAGCGGCTCCAGGACATCTCGTACCCGAAGCCGCTGGAGGAGCTGCTCTGGCACGCGTACAACGTCTACCGGAAGTCGCACCCGTGGGTCGGCGACCACCCGGTGTCGCCGAAGTCGGTCATCCGCGACATGTACGAACGGGCCCTGACGTTCACGGAGTTCACCTCCTGGTACGAGCTGGCGCGGACCGAGGGCATCGTGCTCCGGTACCTGGCGAGCGCGTACAAGGCGCTCGACCACACCATCCCGGACGACCTGAAGACCGAGGACCTGGAGGACCTGATCGCCTGGCTGGGCGAGATGGTGCGCCAGGTGGACTCCTCGCTGCTCGACGAGTGGGAGCAGCTCGCCAACCCGGAGATCCAGACGGCCGAGGAGGCCCAGGAGAAGGCCGATCAGGTCAAGCCGGTCACGGCGAACGCCCGCGCCTTCCGGGTCCTGGTGCGCAACGCGATGTTCCGCCGGGTGGAGCTGGCCGCCCTCGACAACGTCGACGCGCTCGGCGAGCTGGACGCGGAGGCCGGCTGGGACGCGGACGCGTGGGGCGAGGCGATGGACGCGTACTGGGACGAGTACGACGACCTCGGTACGGGTCCGGACGCGCGCGGCCCGAAGCTGCTCTCGATCGAGGAGGACGCGGCGCACGGGCTGTGGCGCGTCCGGCAGACCTTCGCCGACCCGAACGGCGACCATGACTGGGGCATCAGCGCGGAGGTGGATCTCGCGGCCTCCGACGAGGAGGGCCGGGCCGTGGTCCGCGTGACGTCCGTCGGACAGCTGTAGGAGGAGGACCGGGATGACGAACCCCGCCGAGAGGCTCGTGGACCTGCTCGACCTGGAGCAGATCGAGGTGAACATCTTCCGTGGGCGCAGCCCGCAGGAGTCGCTGCAGCGGGTCTTCGGCGGGCAGGTCGCCGGACAGGCCCTGGTGGCGGCCGGCCGCACCACGGAGGGCGACCGGCCGGTGCACTCGCTGCACGCCTACTTCCTGCGGCCGGGGCGGCCCGGGGTGCCGATCGTGTACCAGGTGGAGCGGGTGCGCGACGGCCGGTCGTTCACCACCCGGCGGGTCACGGCCATCCAGGAAGGCCGGACGATCTTCAACCTCACGGCCTCCTTCCACAAGCCGGAGGAGGGCGCCTTCGAGCACCAGCTGCCGCCGCGGCACCTGACCGACCCGGACACCCTGCCGAACCTGGCGGACGAGATCCGGGAGCACCTGGGCACGCTGCCGGAGGCCCTGGAGCGGATGGCCCGCCGGCAGCCCTTCGACATCCGGTACGTGGACCGGCTGCGGTGGACCCATGACGAGGTCAAGGGCGCGGACCCGCGCTCCGCGGTGTGGATGCGGGCGGTGGGCCCGCTGGGCGACGATCCGCTGGTCCACACGTGCGCGCTGACGTACGCCTCGGACATGACGCTCCTGGACGCGGTCCGGATCCCGGTCGAACCGCTCTGGGGCCCGCGGGGCTTCGACATGGCCTCCCTGGACCACGCGATGTGGTTCCACCGGCCGTTCCGGGCGGACGAGTGGTTCCTGTACGACCAGGAGTCCCCGATCGCGACGGGCGGCCGGGGCCTGGCCCGCGGCCGCATCTACGACCGCGAGGGCAGGCTGCTCGTGTCGGTGGTCCAGGAGGGCCTGTTCAGGAAGCTGTAGCTGCTGCGCTCACTCGAACTCGGTACCGCCCTTGCGGGTCAGGTAGGCCGGGCTGACGGCCTTGGCGATGGCCCGGCCGCCGGTGACCGGGCTGTACCGCTCGGTCGCCGGCCTGATGACGACGCCCTCCCGCAGGTGCGTCTCCCGGCCGGAGACGGTCTCGCGGCCGGTGGCGTGCGCGAGGACGGTGCCGAGGTCGTACGGCCCGGAGTGCAGCCGCGGTACGAACGCCACCTCACCGGCGTCGATCACCGCCTCGGGGTCCAGCCACCGCACCTGCCCGTCGATCTCGGCGGACACGTCGAAGAGGGCGTACCCGACGGTCTCGGAGCGGGCGTCGGCGCCGTAGGCGAGGTCCTGCACCCCGGAGCCGTACACCTCGCCGAAGAGCCCCACGCGGCGGGCGCCGAGCTTCTTGGCGAGCCGCTCGGCGACGCCGGCGAGCCCGTGACCGTGGACGGCGCGCCAGTACAGATTGCGCGGGTCCTCCCGCAGGGCGAGCCCCTTCGCCCCGAAGCCCTTGGACGTGACCTGGACTCGCCCGTCCTCGGCGTGGAAGGTCAGCAGGCAGGCGGTGCCGTGGAGCTTCTCCGTCAGGACGACGGGCTCGCCGGGCTCGAACACGTCCGGGTAGCGCTGCAGGTTCTCGATGTCGACCCAGGGCAGCAGATCGGGCGCGACCTCGACCTCGCCGTCCATCGTGGGCGGTATCGGCGGCACCCACTTGGTGATCCCGAGCGTCTCCGCGAAGTCGGTCCCCTCGGCGGCGGCCCGCGCGAGGTCGATCCCGGCGAGCGCGGCGGGCCGGCACACGAGCCCCTGCGACAACTCCCCGCGCAGCCGCACCGCCTTCACCCGGTCCGCGTTCCCCCCGGCGAGCCGCCCGGTGAGCCCCAGCTCCTCGACGAGCGCGAGGGGCAGCACGGCCTGCTCGGGGATGTAGACGGCGACATCACCCGTCTCGTAGACGCCCTTGGCGACGACGGCCCGGTAGAGCCCGATCTGGGCGAGCTCGAGGGCGTCGGCGTTGGGATGCGGATGAACGGTGAGGACTTCGGCGGTGACGCGCAGGGTGGACATGCTCAGGACTCCGGTCGCTCGGGTTTCGGTCTCATCGCCGGACATCCTGACGGGCCACGAAACCGCTGGCCCACCGGTTTTGACGGCTGATAACGTCGCGCGCCGCGCCGGGCCCCGCCTGTCCGGGTCGGGGCTCAGTCGTCCAGGGAGAGTGCGTTCTTGGCGCGCTCGACGGATTCCTCCGAGGCGGGGCCGCCGGGATTCTCGGTGGCCAGGGCCTGGTTGAGTGTGACGAAGGGGCGCATCCGCCGCTCGTAGCGGGCATACGCGGTGCGGTGGTCGCCGTGGGCGCGGGCGAGGCAGTCGGCCAGCACGTGGGCGCCGACGAGAGCGAGGCTGGTGCCCTGCCCCGACAGCGGGGAAGGGCAGTAGCCCGCGTCGCCGAGCAGGGTCACCCGGCCCCGCGACCAGGTGTCCATGCGGATCTGGGCCATGGCGTCGCAGTAGAAGTCGGGCGCCCTCCGGGCGGCTTCGGCCAGCCGGGCCCCTTCCCAGCGCAGGGACGCGAGCCTGTCCACGACCAGCTGCCGGAGGGCGCCGGCGTCGCGGCGGTCACGGGCGAGCGGGGCGGACCGGAAGCCGAAGGCGATCCTGAGTTCGGTGTTGCCGCGTACGGGCATGATGCCGAAGCCCGCGTCGTCGTTCATCAGCCACATCTGCCAGTTGTCCAGGCCGAGGAAGTTGTCCGCGCCGAACACCGAGAGGTAGCTCCCCAGATGGTGGGCGAACCGCTCCTCCGGACCGAACGTCAGGCGCCGTACGGTGGAGTGGAGGCCGTCGGCCCCGACCACGAGGTCGAAAGTGCGGGACGGCCCGTGCGCGAAGTCGACGTGGACGCCGGTCTCGCCCTCGTCGAGCCCGGTGATGCTGTCACCGAAGAGGTACTCGACACCCGTCTGCGTGTGCTCGTGGACCAGCCGCACCAGATCCTCGCGCAGCACCTCGATGTCGTCGCTGTCGAGCCGTCCGCTGCTGAAGGTCGCCTCCGTGGAGCGGTCGACCTCGTGGCCGTCGGCGTCGAGGATCGACATGCCGCGCATCCGGGTCCGTTCGCGGCTCAGCCGGTCCAGCAGGCCCATCCGCTCCACGACGTCGAGCGCGACGCCGCGGATGTCCACGGCCTGGCCGCCGGGGCGTCGTCCGGGAGCTCGTTCGACGACGGTGGGCGCGAAGCCGTGGCGGCGCAGCCCGTGGGCGAGGACGGGGCCCGCGATGCCGCCGCCGGAGATGAGTACGGTCCGCATGAGAGGCTCCTCCGCTGGTCTGTACGGTGTACGCGCCCTGAACGTACGCCGTACGTGCAGCCGCTTCAATGGGCCGCGTACGGGGGCTGCACTAGGACAGTGCCGCCTCTTTCGACATCGCCACTGCTAGCCTCTGCACTAGTACAGACGGGAAGGGCGGCAGGCCGTGACGAAGACCACAGGAGCAGCCGGTGATCCGCCGTATCTGCGCATCGTCACCGCGATCCGGCGGCGCATCGCGGACGGTGAACTCACCCCCGGGGACCGGGTTCCCTCGACCCGGCAGATCGCCGAGGAGTGGGGGGTCGCCCTCGCCACCGCCACCAAGGCCCTGACCACCCTGCGTCTGGAGGGGCTCGTCGAGGCCCGGCCCCGGATCGGCACGGTCGTCGCCGGGACCGCCCCCGCCGCGCCGGCCCGCAGGCGCCCCTCGACCGCCCCGGACCCCGAGCAGGAGCTGAGCCTCGACCGGATCGTTCGTACCGCCGTCGGGATCGCCGACGCCGAAGGGCTCGCGGCGCTCTCCATGCGCGGTGTCGCGGCCCGCCTCGGCGTCGCGGCCATGTCGATCTACCGGTACGTCCCGAGCAAGGAAGACCTCGTCCTGCACATGGCCGACGCCGCGTTCGGCGAGGAGTCCTACCCCGCGGACGCCCCCGAGGACTGGCGCGGCCGCATCGAGCTGGGTGCCCGGACCCTGTGGAGCCTGTACCGGAGACACCCCTGGCTGGCGCACCTCGACACCCTGACGCGGCCGTTGCTCGTACCCGGCCTGATCGTCCACGGCGAGTGGATGCTGGACGCCCTCGACAACCACGGGCTCGACCCCACGACGCAGTTCGACATCCACGTCCTGCTCTACAGCCATGTCCAGGGCCTGGCCGTGCACCTGGAGAAGGAGGCGCACGCCGAGGCCGCCACGGGCCAGTCCGAGGAGCAGTGGATGGACAGTCGCGCCCCCGCACTCCGGGAACTGATGGAATCCGGCCGCTTCCCGGCCTTCAGCAGGATGCTCGGCGCCTTCGAGGACGGCTACGACCTGCGTCTCGAAGCGCTCTTCGCGTTCGGCCTCAAGGCACTCCTCGACGGCCTGGCCCCCCTCGTGGAAGGCCCGCGGGCCGAAGGGTAGGCATCGTGCGGGGCGGGTCCCCGCCTCAGTCGGTCGACGGGTCCAGGCCCGGGAGGGTGTCCTGGGCCACCTCGTGGCGGCGGGTGCGGATGTCCGGGGGCGCCGGGTGGAGTTTCGCGTCACACGTGGGGCCCAGGCCCGTGCGGCGGGAGTCCGCGCCGGTCAGGGGGCGGCCGCAGAGGCGGCAGTACACGCGGCGCGGTCCTGTCCCGGGTGTGGAATCGATCGCGATTGCCAGTGGTTCGTCTCCCATGCTGAGATCAAACCCTATTCCGACGAGGAGCAGTCCATGAGCCTGTACGAGATTCCGCTGAAGACCCTGACCGGTGAGCCGGTCTCCCTTGCCGACTACCGCGACCGGGCCGTGCTGGTGGTGAACGTCGCCTCCAAGTGCGGGCTCACCCCCCAGTACGCGGGTCTGGAGCGGCTGCAGAAGGAGTACGGGGAGCGCGGCTTCACCGTGCTCGGGGTGCCCTGCAACCAGTTCGCCGGGCAGGAGCCGGGCAGCGCCGAGGAGATCGCGACCTTCTGTTCGGCGACGTACGGGGTCTCCTTCCCGCTCCTGGAGAAGACGGACGTGAACGGGGAGGGCCGCCACCCGCTCTATTCCGAGCTGGTGAAGGTCGCCGACGCCGAGGGCGAGGCCGGTGACGTGCAGTGGAACTTCGAGAAGTTCCTGATCGGCCGCGACGGGCAGGTCACCCGCTTCCGTCCCCGCACCGAGCCGGATGCCCCCGAGGTCGTCTCCGCGATCGAGGCCCAGCTTGTCTGACGCGCGCGTCGTCGAACGGCTGCGGGCCGCCGGGTGCGTCTTCGCCGAGGAAGAGGCGGAGATGATCCTCGCGACCGCGGCCGGGCCCGCCGAGCTCGACCTCATGGTCGAGCGGCGGGCCTCCGGCCTGCCCCTGGAGCACGTCGTGGGCTGGGCCGAGTTCGCCGGGCTCCGCATCGAGGTCGACGGCGGGGTCTTCGTGCCCCGGCGGCGTACGGAGTTCCTCGTCGGCCGGGCGGTGGAGCTGGCCCGGCCCGGCGCCGTCTGCGTCGACCTGTGCTGCGGCTCCGGCGCGGCGGGCGCGGTGCTGCTCACCGAGGTCGAGGGCGCGGAGGTGCACGCCTCGGACATCGAGCCGGCGGCGGTGCGCTGCGCCCGGCGGAACGTCGAGCCGCGCGGCGGCCGGGTCTACGAGGGGGACCTCTTCGCACCGCTGCCGCGGGAGCTGCGCGGCCGGGTCGGGGTCCTGGTCGCCAACGTGCCGTACGTACCGACCGGGGAGATAGGGCTGCTGCCGCCCGAGGCCCGCGACCACGAGCCGCACGTCACGCTCGACGGCGGCGCGGACGGGCTCGACGTGATGCGGCGGGTCGCCGCCGAGGCGCCGGAGTGGCTGGCGCCGGGCGGGCACGTGCTGGTGGAGACGAGCGAGCGGCAGGCGGAGACGGCCCTCGCGGTGATGTCCGCGGCCGGTATGAAGCCGCGCGTCGTCACCTCCGAGGAGTGGTGGGCGACGGTCGTCGTCGCGACCGGGCCGTAGCGGGCGGCGGGAGCGGCCCCGCGCCGGGCCGCTCCCGCCTCGCTCAGCGCGGCAGCAGGCGGCAGCGGGCCGGGCCCGTGGCGTAGAGGGTGATCGCGGAGCCGACGGGCACCTCGGTGTCGACGGCTCCGAGGCCGTGCTTCTGGAGGATCATCGCCAGGGCGATCACCGACTCCAGCATCGAGAAGTGCTGGCCGATGCAGGCGCGCGGGCCGCCACCGAAGGGGTACCAGGCGTACCGGGGGCGCGCCGCCTCCGCCTCCGGCGTGAAGCGGTCCGGGTCGAAGCGCTCCGGGTCCTCCCAGTAGGCGGGGTGCCGGTGGGTGACCCAGGAGGCGACCACGACGTCCGCGCCGGCCGGGATGCTGACGCCGTCGACCACGGTGGCGGCGACGGCGCGGCGTCCGATGGCCGGGGCGGCCGGGTAGAGCCGCATGGTCTCCTTGAGGACCCGGGTCACATAGGGCAGCGCGTCGAGGTCGGCGGCGCCGGGGGTACGGCCCCCGAGGACCCGGTCGACCTCCTCCTGGGCCCGCTTCAGCACCTCCGGGTGCTTGGCGAGCAGGTGGAGGGCGAAGCCGAGGGACGTGGCGGTGGTCTCGTGCCCGGCCAGGAGGAAGATGAGGACCTGCTCGCGCAGCTCGGTGGCGTCGAAGCTGCCGTCCTCGGCGCTCTCCGCCTCGACGAGCAGGGTGAGGAGGTCGTCGCCCTCGGCGGAGGCCCGGCCCGAGGCGCGGCGCTCGGCGATGATGCGGTCGCAGACCTCGTAGAGCGCCTGGTGGACGGCGGCGGCCTTGCGGTTGCCGGGGGTCGGCCAGTGGCGCGGGACCTTGACCGGGGCGTAGCCACGGCTCAGCACATAGCCGTTGAGCTCGGGGAAGCTGCGCTCGACGATCTCGACGGCCGCGTCGACGTCCGTGCCGAAGAGGATGCGGGCGACGGCGCGCAGGGCGAAGCGGGTCATCTCGTGGAGGACGTCGACGGTCTCGGCGCCGCCGTCCTGCCACTCGCCGATGAGCGTGGTGATCTCGGCGGCGACGGCCGCGGCGTAGCTGTCGACGCGGCGCTTGGTGAAGAGGGGCTGGACGAGCCGGCGCTGGCGGAGGTAGTCCTCGTCCTGGCTGGTCAGCAGGCCGTTGCCGAAGGACTCGCGGATCTCCTGGTAGAAGGCGTTGTCCTTGCGGAAGTTGGCGGATTCTCCGGCGAGGACCTGCTGGGCGCCCTCGGCGGAGAAGACGCCGTAGAGCGTGGCGCGGATCCCGGGCGGGCCCGCGGTGATCTTCACGACGTCGCCGTGCTCGCGCCGGGCGCGCAGGAAGGTGCCCAGGGAGTCCTGCTTGAGGTCGAGCAGGGAGCCGAGGAGCGGATTTCCCCCGAGCTGGGGTGCTTCGGTACCGGTGGTGGCCATGATCGGTTCCCCCTTGATCGTCACGGGCCCAGTGATTCTCCCTCAGGAAGCGACCCACGGGTAGCCGGGGCCGAACAGCGGACCGGATCAGGCCTGTTGGCGTGAAACGGCCGACGGCCCGGGTCCGTTGTCAGTGGCGTCTGCGAGGCTCGGTCCCATGGACGAGCGACCCGAGCTGACGCTGCAACTGACCATCGACTGCGCCGACCCCCAGCGCCTGGTGCCCTTCTGGCTGGACGCCCTGCGGTACATCCCCGACCCGCCGCCCGCCGGCCATGCCACCTGGCGGGCGTACTGGGAGGCGATCGGCGTGCCCGAGGACGAGCTGGGCGAGGACGCCGGGGAGCTCCCGGAGTCCATCGTCGACCCGAAGGGCGTGGGCCCCCGGGTCTGGTTCCAGCACGTCCCCGAGCCGAAGACCGTCAAGAACCGCGTGCACCTGGACCTCAAGGTCGGCGGCGGTCGCGAGGTGCCCCTCGCCGTCCGGCGCGAGCGCGTGGACGGCGAGGTGGCCCGGCTGACGGCGCTCGGCGCGACCGTCCTGTACGCGATGGACGAGCCGAACGGCATGGACTACTACGCGGTGGTCCTGCAGGACCCGGAGGGCAACGAGTTCTGCATCGTGTGAGCCGCGCGCGGGCGCGGCCGCTACTTGGCGAGCGCGCGGCTGATGACCATGCGCTGGATCTCGCTCGTGCCCTCGAAGATCGTGTAGATGGCGGCGTCGCGGTGCATGCGCTCCACCGGGTACTCGCGGGTGTAGCCGTTGCCGCCGAGGATCTGGATGGCCTGGGCGGTGACCTTCTTGGCGACCTCGCTCGCGTACAGCTTCGACATCGAGCCCTCGGCCGCGGTGAAGGGCTTGCCGGCCGTGGCCATCCAGGAGGCGCGCCAGACGAGCAGGCGGGCGGCGTCGATCTGGGTGGCCATGTCGGCGAGCTGGAAGGCGACGCCCTGGTTCTCGATGATCGGGCGGCCGAACTGGACGCGGGTCTTCGCGTAGTCGAGGGCGACCTCGTACGCGGCGCGGGCGGTGCCGACGGCCATGGCGCCGACGGCCGGGCGGGAGGCCTCGAAGGTGGCCATGGCGGCGTTCTTCACGCGCTCGCCGCCCGCCTTGGCCTTCTCGCGGGCGCGGGCGAGCCGCTCGTCCAGCTTGTCCTTGCCGCCGAGCAGGCAGGAGCCGGGGACGCGGACGTCCTCCAGGACGACCTCGGCGGTGTGGGAGGCGCGGATGCCGTGCTTCTGGAACTTCTGGCCCTGCGACAGGCCGGGGGTGTTCGGCGGCACGATGAACGAGGCGTGGCCCTTGGAGCCGAGCTCGGCGTCGACGACGGCGACGACGACGTGGACGTTGGCGATGCCGCCGTTGGTCGCCCAGGTCTTGGTGCCGTTGAGGACCCACTCGTCCTTGGCCTCGTCGTACACGGCCCGGGTGCGCATGGAGGCGACGTCCGAGCCGGCGTCGGGCTCGGAGGAGCAGAAGGCGGCGACCTTGACGTCGTTCGCGTCGCCGTACATCTGCGGGACCCAGGTGCCGATCTGCTCCTCGGTGCCGTTGGCGAGGACGCCGACGGCGGCGAGGCCGGTGCCGACGATGGAGAGGGCGATGCCGGCGTCGCCCCAGAAGAGCTCCTCCATCGCCATCGGGATGCCGAGGCCGGTCGGGTCGAAGAACTGCTGGGCGTAGAAGTCGAGGGAGTAGATGCCGAGCTTGGCCGCTTCCTGGATGATCGGCCAGGGAGTCTCCTCACGCTCGTCCCACTCGGCGGCCGCGGGGCGCATCACATCGGCGGCGAAGCCGTGGAGCCAGTCGCGGACCTGCTTCTGGTCCTCGTTGAGTTCGAGCGTGAACTCGCCCATGTTCCCTCCCAGCATGACGTTACTTGCGGTAACAGCAGTCTGTTACCGGTGGGTAGAGGCTGTCAACCTGCGGTGGAGCGGTTCGGCCCGACCGACATCGGATCCCGGACGGGTGTTACGTTGCGACAGCCTCACGAATCGCACGGGCGGGGAGACACGCACATGGACATCGCACACCGGGCCACCGACCAGCAGACGCCCGCCGAGCAGCGGCGCCGCGAGCTGCTGGAGGCGGCGGACCGGGTGGTGCTCCGGGACGGCCCCCAGGCGTCCATGAACGCGATCGCGGCCGAGGCCGGGATCACCAAGCCGATCCTCTACCGCCACTTCGGCGACAAGGGCGGGCTCTACCGCGCCCTCGCCACCCGGCACACCGACGCGCTCCTCGCCTCGCTGCGGGCCTCCCTCGACGCCCCCGCCGACCGGCGCCGCCGCGTCGAGGCCACCCTCGACACGTACCTGGCGTCCATCGAGGCGATGCCCCAGGTCTACCGCTTCCTCATGCACCCGGCGGAGGAGCCGCACCAGACGGAGCAGGGCTTCGACGTCGGCCGTCACTCGGCCCCGCTGCTGCGCCGCATGGGCGAGGAGCTCGGCCAGGTCATCGCCGAGCGCGTCGACCTGGGCCCGGCCGCCGAGGCGCAGGCCCGGATCTGGGGCCACGGCATCGTCGGCATGATGCACGCGGCCGGCGACTGGTGGCTCGGCGAACGCCCCTGCTCCCGCGCGGACCTCGTGAAGAGCCTGGCGGACCTGCTGTGGGGCCGGCTCGCGGAGGCCGACGACCGCCCGGGCGGCCCCGGCTTCTAAACGGCCTTCTAGGCGATCCGGTCCGCTCCGCTCCCCCACGGCTGCTTGCGGATCGTGCGCAGCAGGCGTGACTTGCGCCACCCCGTGACATGGTCCGCGTAGACCCCGCCCTCCAGGTGGTCCGTCTCGTGCTGGAGGCAGCGGGCGAAGAAACCCGTGCCCTCGATCCGTATCGGAGTGCCGTCCATCCGGACGCCCTCCACCACCGCGCGGTCGAAGCGGGGCGTCGGCGCCTCCAGGCCCGGCAGGGAGAGGCAGCCCTCGGGGCCCCGGATCTCGTCGCCGTCCGCCTCCACCAGACGCGGGTTCACCACATGGCCCAGGTGGCGGTTCTCCTCGTCGTCGGGGCAGTCGTACACGAAGACCCGCAGGCCCACGCCGACCTGGTTCGCCGCCAGGCCCACGCCGTGCGCCGCGTACATCGTGGCGAACATGTCCTCGACGAGCCGGGCCAGTTCGGGGCCGAAGTCGGTGACGGGCGCGCAGGGGGTGTGCAGCACGGGGTCGCCGAGGAGCGTCATCGCTCGGACGAGGCCGGAACTGCCGGGGATGGGGCGGTTTCGCATGGCCGTAAGGGTACGGTCCACTGTGACCTCCCTGTTTCGTGCGGCCGCTGCACGGTGCCGCTGTTCGGGCTCCTGGCCGGATCTCGATAGGCTGAGCCCGGACCGACGCAAGGAGGAACAAGAACGATGTCAGGACACCCCGGTAATCCAGAGCCGCTGTCGCCGCGCGCCAAGCTGGCCGTGACGGCGGGCAAGGCCGCGGCCGCGGTGTCGCGTGCGGCGGGACGCGGCAGCGGATCGGTGATCGGCGGCCGGGTGGCGCTGAAGCTCGACCCCGACCTGCTGGGCCGGCTCGCGCAGCATCTGGACGTCGTCCTGGTGTCGGCGACGAACGGCAAGACCACGACGACGCGGCTGATCGCGGAGGCGCTGCGCGCCAGCGGTCCGGTCGTCTCGAACGCCCTGGGCGCCAACATGCCCGCGGGCATCACCTCGGCCCTGGCCGGCGGCTCGGAGTCCAAGTTCGGCGTCATCGAGGTCGACGAGAAGTACCTCGCCGGCGTCGCCCGGGACACCACGCCCAAGGTGATCGCGCTGCTCAACCTCTCGCGCGACCAGCTCGACCGCGCGGCCGAGACCCGGATGCTCGCCGAGAAGTGGCGCGAGGGCCTCAACGGCACCAAGGCCGTGGTCGTGGCCAACGCCGACGACCCGCTCATCGTGTGGGCCGCCTCCTCCTCCCCGAACGTGGTGTGGGTCGCCGCCGGCCAGGAGTGGAAGGACGACGCCTGGTCCTGCCCCGCCTGCGGCGGTGTGATGCAGCGCCCGGGCGACGACTGGTTCTGCGGCGAGTGCGGCTTCCGCCGCCCCGCGCCGAGCTGGGCGCTCAGCGGCGACCACGTGCTCGACCCGCACGGTTCGGCCTGGCCGATCCGGCTCCAGCTGCCCGGCCGCGCCAACAAGGCGAACGCCGCGACCTCGGCCGCCGTCGCCGCCGTCTTCGGAGTGCCGCCGCAGGTGGCCCTGGAGCGCATGTACCAGGTGCAGGCCGTCGCCGGACGCTACGACGTGGTCTCCTTCCAGAACCGTGACCTGCGGCTGCTCCTGGCGAAGAACCCGGCCGGCTGGCTCGAAACGTTTTCCCTCATCGACGGGCCGCCCGCCCCGGTGATCCTCTCCGTCAACGCGCGCGGCGCCGACGGTACGGACACCTCCTGGCTGTGGGACGTGGACTACGGCCGGCTCGCCGGCCACCCGATCATGGTGATCGGCGACCGGAAGCTGGACCTCGCGGTCCGCCTGGAGGTCGCGGGCGTGGACTTCCGCGTCTGCGAGACGCTCGACGAGGCCGTCGCGATGGCCCCGCCCGGGCAGATCGAGCTGATCGCCAACTACACCGCCTTCCAGGACGTCCGCCGCCGCGTCGGCAACTGACCCGTAGAGGACTTGCAGCATGAGTGACAGCAGCCTGCGCCTGGTCTGGGTCTACCCGGACCTGCTCAGCACCTACGGCGACCAGGGCAACGTCCTCGTCGTCCAGCGCCGTGCCGAACAGCGCGGCCTCAGCGTCGAGCGCGTCGACGTCCGCAGCGACCAGCCGGTGCCGACCTCGGGCGACATCTACCTGATCGGCGGCGGCGAGGACCGTCCGCAGCGGCTCGCGGCCGAGCGGCTGCGGCGGGACGGCGGCCTGAGCCGGGCCGCCTCCAACGGCGCGATCATCTTCTCGGTCTGCGCCGGGTACCAGATCCTGGGCCACGAGTTCATCAACGACCTCGGCGAGCGCGAGGCCGGCCTCGGGCTCATCGACGTGATCTCGACCCGCGGCGAGGGCGCCCGCTGCGTCGGCGACGTCCTCGCGGACATCGACCCGCGCCTGGGCCTCCCCCAGCTGACCGGTTTCGAGAACCACCAGGGCATCACCCATCTCGGCCCGACGGCCCGGCCGTTCGCCCGGACCGTGTTCGGCAACGGCAACGGGACCGGCGACGGCACCGAGGGCGCGTACAACGACACCGTCTTCGGCACGTACATGCACGGCCCCGTCATGGCGCGGAACCCGCAGATCGCGGACCTGCTCCTGAAGCTGGCCCTCGACGTGAACGCGCTGCCGCCGACCGACGACCGCTGGTACGAGGCGCTGCGCGCGGAGCGCATCGCGTCGGCGACCCAGCCCGCCTGAGGGGCGGCGACCCAGCCCGCCCGAGCGGTGCCGACCCAGCCCGCCCGAGCGGTGCCGACCCAGCCCGCCCGGGTCAATCCGCGCACCCCAGTTGGTCCCTCGTACGAACGTACGTTGTCCACTGTGCGGACATCCGGTTCGGCCCCGTCACCCTGCGACGATAGGGTGGCGGGGATCCAGCCGGACGACGTGGTCCGGGAGTCGGCCCACGTTGCAAAGGTTTTTGGGCTATGCGCATTGGCGTGCTCACCTCCGGCGGAGACTGCCCCGGTCTGAACGCTGTCATCCGTTCCGTCGTGCACCGCGCCGTCGTCGATCACGGCGACGAGGTCATCGGCTTCCACGACGGGTGGAAGGGCCTCCTGGAGTGCGACTACCGCAAGCTCGATCTCGACGCGGTGGGCGGCATCCTGGCCCGGGGCGGCACCATCCTCGGCTCCTCGCGGGTCCAGCCCGCGCACCTGGTCGACGGCGTCGAGCGGGCCAAGGGCCACGTCGCCGACCTCGGCCTCGACGCCATCATCCCGATCGGCGGCGAGGGCACCCTCAAGGCGGCCAACCTGCTCTCCCAGGCGGGCCTCCCGATCGTCGGCGTCCCGAAGACGATCGACAACGACATCGCCTCCACCGACGTCACCTTCGGCTTCGACACCGCCGTCACCGTCGCCACCGAGGCACTCGACCGGCTGAAGACCACCGCCGAGTCGCACCAGCGGGTCCTCGTCGTCGAGGTGATGGGCCGCCACACCGGCTGGATAGCGCTGCACTCCGGCATGGCCGCCGGCGCGCACGCCGTGGTCGTCCCCGAGCGCCCCTTCGACATCGACGAGCTGACCGCCCGGGTCGGCGAGCGCTTCGAGGCCGGCAAGCGGTTCGCGATCGTGGTCGTCGCCGAGGGTGCGAAGCCGCGCGAGGGCTCGATGGACTTCAAGACCGCCGGCACCGACATCTACGGCCACGAGCGCTTCACCGGCATCGCCAACCAGCTCTCCGCCGAGCTGGAGGGGCGCCTCGGCAAGGAGGCCCGCCCGGTCATCCTGGGTCACGTCCAGCGCGGCGGCACCCCGACCGCGTACGACCGCGTCCTCGCCACCCGCTTCGGCTGGCACGCCGTCGAGGCGGCGCACCGCGGCGAGTTCGGCATGCTGACCGCGCTGCGCGGCACCGAGATCACGATGGTCCCGCTGGCGCAGGCCGTCGAGACCCTCAAGACGGTCCCGGCCGACCGCTACGCCGAGGCGGAGTGCGTGCTCTGACGGCTCCCGTCCGTGACATCCGCCCCCGGTCGCAGTCGCGGCCGGGGGCGGTTCTAGTCTGGTGCGGACAACAAGCGCGAATCGGGCTCCAGGAGTGTACGGATGGATCACAGCGGGCACGGCATGACCACGGATCTGCCGCCGTTCACGCTGGGGCGGGGCCTGGAGTTCTCTCCCGACCTCTTCTTCCTGATCGGATGCCTCACGGCGCTCGGTCTGTACGGGTGGGGCGTGGCGCGGCTGCGGCGCCGCGGTGACGCGTGGCCGGTCGGCCGGACGGTGCTCTTCACCGTCGGCGTGCTGAGCGTGGCCCTGATGATGTGCACCAAGCTCAACGACTACGGCATGGTCATGTTCAGCGTGCACATGGTGCAGCACATGGTGATCTCCATGCTGTCGCCGATCCTGCTGCTGCTCGGCGCTCCGGTGACCCTCGCCCTGCGGGCGCTGCCGGTGGCGGGCCGGGGCTCGACGGGGCCGCGCGAGCTGCTCCTGAAGCTGCTGCACAGCCGGTACATGCGGGTGATCACGCACCCGGCGTTCACGATCTCCATGTTCATCGCGAGCCTGTACGGGCTGTACTTCTCGCCGCTCTTCGACTTCCTGATGGGGTCCAAGGCCGGGCACATCGGGATGATGGTGCACTTCCTGATGGTGGGCCTGGTCTTCTTCTGGCCGATCATGGGCGTGGACCCGGGCCCGCACCGGCCGGGGTACGTGATGCGGATGCTGGAGCTGTTCGCGGGCATGCCGTTCCACGCGTTCTTCGGCATCGCGATGATGATGGCGACGCAGCCGATGGTGGAGGCGTACAAGAACCCGCCGGCCTCGCTGGGGATCGACGCCCTCGCCGACCAGAACGCTGCGGGCGGCATCGCCTGGGCGTTCAGCGAGATCCCGTCCGTGCTCGTGCTGATCGCGCTGGTCTACCAGTGGTACCACTCCGAGCAGCGGCAGGCGGTCCGCAAGGACCGGGCCGCCGACCGGAACGGGGACAAGGAGCTGGAGGCGTACAACGCCTACCTGGCCTCGCTGCAGACGCGCGGTCGCTGACGCGCCCCCTGCACACCGCCTCCGGGCCCGGTGCCGCTTGCGGCGCCGGGCCCGTTCGCGTTCCGGCGCACGCCGGAGCGTCCGGGGAGTAGCGCGCGCCCCTCTCGGGGGGTCACGATGGGCTGAAGGGCTTCCGCGGCCCCGGTCGGGAGGAGGGCGGGCTGATGTCCGGTCCCACGAAGACGATGACGGTGCTCACGTGCGCCGCGCTGCTGCTGACGACGGCCTACACGGTGGCGCTCGGCAGCAGCGGCTGGCTCTGGTTCGGTCTGGTGGTCCTGATCGTGGCGACGATCGGGATGGCGGCGGCGGACAGCTCCGTACCACCTTCTCCGCCTTCCCGCCCGCCGGGCAGCACGTCCTGACCGGCGGCACCCGCCGGGGCCTGTGCGCCGCTACGCGCGCGGGGCGAGGACGATCCAGGTCTGGCCCGGGGCGAAGGGCAGGGGCTTTCCGGCCGGGGTGGTGAAGGTGGTGCCGGACGCGGCAGAGGGGCGGGACCAGCGGGCCTCGTGGGCGCGTCCGTCGCGCAGGACGAGGGCCGTGCCGCTGCCGACGGTCTCGCTGTACGGGGAGACCGAGCCGAAGCGGTCGTGGAAGCGGGAGGGCCGGATCGTGACGCGCTGGACGACGACCGTCTCCGGGGTGAGCGGGCCGGTGTCGGTGGCACGGGCCTCGCGGCCGTCCATGGCCACCCGCCAGGCGTGGTCGGCGGCGGACCAGGTGAAGGCGTAGCGGGCCGCCGGGTAGCGGACGGTCGAGGTCTTCACCGGGGTGCCGCCGGGCGGAGCGGACCCGAACCGGAAGCCGATGTCCCGGGGGTTGTCGGCCTTCGGGGCGGCGGCGAGCGCGCGGCCGGGACGCAGGTAGAGGTTGTGCGGGACGGGGCGGTCCGCCGAGCGCCGGAAGGCCTGGGGGGTGGTGGCCTCCGTGACGAGGTGGAGGGGCGCGGCCCGCAGCAGCGGTTCGAGGGCGGACTGGGCGCCGGAGTAGGCGAGGACCGGGTGGCCGAAGTCGCCGAGCAGGGCGATGTCCGATTCGCGGGCGCTGCGGACGGGGCCGGTGAGGGCGGGGAGGTGGGTGGAGTAGACGGCCATGAGCCGGGTCACGCCGCCCTCGACCTGTTCGACGTAGACGAGGTCGGCCGCGCCGAGTCCCGTGTGGGGGCGGGCCGCCGGCACGTTGTCGAGCTTCACGGCCAGGACGGGGGCGGGCCGGGCGGGGAGTCCGGTGAAGGGCGAGAGGCCTGTGGGCGTGGTGACGGGCGGTGTTGTGGCCGGTGGGGTGGCGGGCGCGGTCGTCGGCGTCGGGCTGGGCTCCGACGGGCCCGAGCCGGAGCAGCCGTACAGCCCGGCCGCCGTCAGCGCGCACAGCAGCGCGGTGAGGACGCGGCCGGGGCGCCTGACCCCGCGCTCGCCTGTCATGTGACGCTCCCCCACCAGTGGACCACGGGCGCCCGCGGGGATACAACGGGCGTGACGGACGACGAACGGGGGTCGCGCGTGTTCTATCAGCTGATGAAGTACGTCCTGCTCGGACCGCTCCTCAGGCTGCTCTTCCGGCCGCGGATCGAGGGGCTCGAACACATCCCGGAGGAGGGGGCCGCGATCGTCGCGGGCAATCACCTCTCCTTCTCCGACCATTTCCTGATGCCGGTCGTGCTCGACCGGCGGATCACCTTCCTCGCCAAGCAGGAGTACTTCACGGGGCCGGGGCTCAAGGGCCGGCTGACGGCCGCCTTCTTCCGGGCCGCCGGGCAGATCCCGGTGGACCGCTCGGGGAAGGAGGCCGGGAAGGCGGCGATCCGGGAGGGTCTCGGCGTCCTCGACCGGGGGGAGCTGCTCGGGATCTATCCGGAGGGGACGCGTTCGCACGACGGCCGGCTCTACAAGGGCAAGGTGGGGGTGGCGGTGATGGCACTGACGGCCGGGGTGCCGGTGGTGCCGTGCGCGATGGTGGGGACCTTCGAGATCCAGCCGCCGGGGAAGGTCGTGCCGAGGATCCGCCGGGTGACCATCCGGTTCGGGGACCCGCTGGACTTCTCCCGGTTCGCCGGGTCGGCGGGTGAGAAGGCCGTGGTCCGCGCGGTGACGGACGAGATCATGTACGAGATCCTGCGCCTGTCGGGACAGGAGTACGTGGACGAGTACGCGGCGGTGGTGAAGGCCGCGGCGGAGGCACCCTCGGAGAAGTTCCCGGACGGGGAACGCTGAGGGCGGATCCGCGCACGGCGCAATCCCCTGGGCCGGCGCCCCGGGCACCCGTAGCGTCCCCGGCATGACCAAGGGAAACGCGTTCGTGCTGGGTGCGACGGGACAGGTGGGGCGGGCGGCCGTGCGGGCGCTCGCCGCGGACGGCTGGGAGGTGACGGCCGCCTCTCGGGGCGGCGCCAGGGACGAGGGGTGGCCGGAGGAGGTCCGGTCGGTCCGGCTCGACCGGGACGAGGAGGGCGCGCTGGCGGCGGCGCTCGGCGAGGGCACCGACGTCCTGGTGGACGTCGTGGCGTACGACGCCGGGCACGCCGCCCAGTTGACCGGGCTCGCGGACCGGATCGGCTCGGCGGTGGTGATCTCCAGCGGTGCGGTGTACGAGGACGAGCAGGGGCGCAGCTTCGACACCCAGGACCGGCCGGACGGCTTCCCGCGCTATCCGGTGCCGATCCCGGAGTCCCTGGCGACGGTGGCCCCGGGCGAGGGCACGTACAGCACCCGGAAGGTCGCCCTGGAGCAGGCGCTGACGGCGGCCGGGGAGCTGCTGCCGACGACGCTGCTGCGCGCGGGCTCGATCCACGGCCCGCACTGCCGGTCGCCGCGCGAGCTGTTCTTCGTGAAGCGGGCCCTCGACCGGCGGCCGGTGCGGGTGCTCGCGTACAACGGCCTGTCGCAGTTCCATCCGGCGAACGTGGACAATCTGGCCGAGCTGATCCGGCTCGCGGCGGGGCGGCCGGGCACGCGGGTCCTCAACGCCGGTGATCCGGAGGTGCCGACGACCGCGGAGATCTCCGCGGCGGTGGACGCGGTCGTGGGCGTGGAGAGCGAGCTCGTGCTCGTGGACGGGCCGCCGCCGGTGGGCATCGTGGGTGAGACGCCGTGGGGTCTGGACGCGCCGATCGTGTACGACATGAGCGCGGCGGAACGGGAGCTGGGCTACCGGCCGGTGGTGGGGTACGCCGAGTCGCTGCCGGCGACGGTGGAGTACCTGACGGAGCGGCTCGCCGGCCGGGAGTGGCTGGAGGCGTTCCCGAACCTCGCCAAGTACGGGCAGGACTGGTTCGACTACGCGGCCGAGGACGTCTGGCTGGCGTCCCGGGCATGACGAGAGGGGCGGCCGTCGGACGGCCGCCCCTCCCTTCACACCGCGATGAGCGTTACGGCTTGGGCGTGGCGTGCGGCGCGCACGTCACGTCCTGGCTGTCCACCTTGCCGGTGAGCAGGTACGTCTCGACCCGGGTGTTGATGCAGGGGTTCACCAGGCCGGTGACGCCGTGCGAGCCGGCGTTCTGCTCGGTGATGAGACGCGAGCCCTTGAAGCGCTTGTGCAGCTCGACCGCACCGACGTACGGCGTCGCCGCGTCACGCTCGGACTGGACGATGAGCACCGGCGGCAGGCCCTTGCCGGTCTTGACCTGGGTCGGCTTCTGGCGCGGCGCGGACCAGGTGGCGCACGGCAGGTTCATCCAGGCGTTGGCCCAGGTCATGAACGGGTACTTCTCGTGGAGCGCGGAGTTGTCCCGGTCCCACTTGTTCCAGTTCGTCGGCCAGGGCGCGTCGGCGCACTCGACGGCGGTGTAGACGGCGTTGCCGTTCTCCGACGCGGTGTTGCCGGCGGTGTCGGTGAGGTCTGCGGCGGCACCGTCGATGAGCGGCTGCGGGTCACCCGCGGCGTACGCGCTCCAGGCCTCCGCGACCGGGGCCCACGAGGAGTCGTAGTACGGGGCGCTCTGGAAGAAGCCGATGAGCTCGGCCGGACCGACCTTGCCGCCCAGGGGCTCCTTCTTGGCGGCGGCGCGCAGGGTCACCCACTGCTGCTGGACCTCCGCCAGGGTGTCGCCGAGGTGGTACGTGGCGTCGTTCTGGGCGACCCAGTTCATCCAGTCCTCGAGGCGACCCTCGAAGGCGATGTCCTGCTCCAGGTTGGCCTGGTACCAGATGTTGCTCTTCGCCGGGTTGACCACGCTGTCCACGATCATGCGGCGCACGTGGTTCGGGTACAGCGTGCCGTAGACCGCGCCCAGGTAGGTGCCGTACGAGACGCCGATGAAGTTGAGCTTCTTCTCGCCGAGCGCGGCCCGGATGACGTCGAGGTCACGGGCGGTGTTGCGCGTCGTCATGTACGGCAGCATGTCGCCGCTCTTCTCGGCGCAGCCCTTGGCGTACTCGGCGGCCAGCTTGCGCTGGGCGAGCTTGTCCGCCTCGGTGTCCGGGACCGGGTCGAGCTTCGGGCCCTTGACGAACTCGGTCGGGTCGACGCAGGAGATGGGCGCCGAGTGGCCGACACCGCGCGGGTCGAAGCCCACGAAGTCGTACGCCTTCGCGGTGTTCACCCAGAGCGGGTTGTTGGTGGTGACCCGGCGCGGGAAGCGCAGGCCGGAGCCGCCGGGGCCGCCCGGGTTGTAGAGCAGCGCGCCCTGGCGCTCGGCGGGCGTGCCGGTGGACTTGACGCGGTCCACGGCGATCTTGATCTTCTTGCCGTTCGGCTTGGCGTAGTCGACCGGGACGGTGACCCAGCCGCACTGGATGGGCTTGGCGAAGCCCCAGTCGGCCGGGCAGTCCTGCCAGTCGATGCCGGCCTTCGCGGCCTGGGCGGCGGCGACGGACGCGCCCCACGCCTCTTCGTCACGGTCCTGGCCGGTGACCGCACCGGCCGTCGGCGCCGCGAGCGCGGTCGCCATGAGCGTGCCCGCTATCAGAGTGCCGGCCGAGCCGAGCACTGCTGTGCGTCTCAATGGTCCTCCCCCAGAAGGAGTCTGTGTGTCCGGGGGATCCTTTCGTCCCTGGGGCTCGCGATGAAAGAGCGAACGCCTGTTTCTTTGCCGAACCAATAACCGGTGACAGGTGTACCGCTGAGCGGTGAACGTGCGGAGACGGTCAGAACGGGACGATTCCGGCAAGTACTTCGTCGAGGAGCCTGCGCAGCGCGAGCGCGTCCGGGGCGACGGCGGTGGCAAGCGCGGCGGGCCCGGCGAGCGGGCTGACCACGGCGCCCTCCCCGTACCGGCGCGCCTCCACCGGCTTCTCGGCGAACGCCGGATCGACGACGAGCAGTTGCCCGGTGGCCCGGTGGCCGCCGAGGACCGCGCCGCCGTCCCAGCCGCCGGGCGCACCGGGCCCGAAGGCCAGCTCCTGGTCGAGAAGGGGCCGGCCGGCGCGGCGCACGGTGAGGCGGGTGCTGAGGGTGCCGGGCTCCTCTCCGTGGCGGCCGAGGACCTGTTCCTCGCGGAGGACGAGCCGGGCGGTGGGCGCGAGGTCGACGGTGGTGCGCATCCGCAGGTGGGAGCCGGCGGCGGAGACGAGCTGTTCGGGCAGCCAGCGGAGCACCGCGTCCTCGCCGACGGTGATCCTGACGTCGTACGCGGCGGGCTCGGCGCTCCGGCCGGGCAGGGCGAGGGTGGCGGCGGCGGAGTCGACCAGGAGCCGGGCCCCGTCCCGTACCTCGGTCTCGATCGCGAGCCGGTCGCCGCCCAGCGGTGCGCTCATCGCCCCGACGACGGTGACCCGGGTGTACGGTCCGGCGGCCCGGGTGCGGCGCAGGGCGAGGGGGCCGTCGCTCACCAGGAGCGGCAGTCCGCCGTCGGCGTCGGCGGCGATCCGGGCGGTGGCGCGCAGGCTCACGCGGTCCACGCCGCGAGCTGTGCCCGGACCCAGTCGGCGACGGGGGCGACGCCGTTCTCGCCGCGCAGCGAGGTGAAGGCGACGGGCAGTTCGCCGCGCTGCTCCTCGGCGTCGCGGGCCATCCGGTCCAGGTCGGAGCCGACGTGCGGGGCGAGGTCGGTCTTGTTGATCACGAGGAGGTCGGCGGTGGTGACGCCGGGGCCGCCCTTGCGGGGGATGTCGTCGCCGCCGGCCACGTCGATGACGAAGATCTGGGCGTCGACGAGCCCCTTGGAGAAGGTGGCGGTGAGGTTGTCGCCGCCGGACTCGACGAGGATGAGGTCGAGCGGGCCCACCGTGTCCTCCAGCTCCTCGACGGCTTCGAGGTTGGCGGAGATGTCGTCGCGGATGGCGGTGTGCGGGCAGGCGCCGGTCTCCACGGCCTGGATGCGCTCGGGCGGCAGGACGGCGTTGCGGAGCAGGAACTCGGCGTCCTCGCGGGTGTAGATGTCGTTGGTCACGACGGCGAGGGAGAGGGTGTCGCGCAGCTCCCGGCAGAGGGCGGCGACGGTGGCGGTCTTGCCGGAGCCGACCGGTCCGCCGAGGCCGATGCGCAGGGCGCGGCGGGTGCCGTCCGGGCGGTGGGCGTCGGCGGAGACGGCGCCGTGGTGGGTGTGGGCGTGGTCGAGGTGCATGGGGGCTCCTGGGGGGTCTGCGTGCTACGACGCGAAGAGGCGGACGGGCCAGGCCGCGTGCTGTTCGGCGGTGAGGTCGAGCAGCGGGGCGGAGGCGGCGGGCAGGGCGTCGACGCCCTGCCGGGCGGCCGCGGCGGCGCGTTCGGCGATCTGGTCCATCTCCGGTGCGAGACGGGCGAGGACGGCGGTGGCCTGGTAGGGGTCGAGGCTGAGGAGGCGGACGGCGGCGGTCGCCGGGCCGCCGACCGTCTCGTACGCGACGCAGTGGGCCGCGTCCTCGGGGCCGAGTCCGGCGGCCCGTGCGGCGGTGCCGAGGACGACGGACTGGTGGGCACCGCGCGGGAACGCGGCGGCGAGCGCGTCGAGTTCGGGGCTCGGCCAGGTGGCGCGCGCGGCCCGCATCAGCTGCCGCCCGAGCTTGCGGGCGGCGGCGCGCAGGGCCTGCGAGGGCGTGCGGGCGTCGGCCGCCGCGTCGAGCTCGTACGGGTCGAGTCCGTGCGCGGCCCCGGCGGCGAGGGCCGCCGAGGTGAGGCCCGTGGTGTGCAGGCGGCCCCGGCAGAAGGCCTCCAGGCCGGCGGCGTCCTTGATGCGGCCGGCCCTGACGGCGGCCTCGGCGCCGCCGGAGTGGGCGTGCCCGCCGGCGGGGAAGCGCCCGTCGGCGAGCACGAGGAGGGCGGAGCGCGACATCAGAAGAGGAAGTAACGCTGGGCCATGGGCAGTTCGGCCGCCGGTGCCGGTTCGACCGTCTCGCCGTCGATGGAGACCGAGAAGGTGTCCGCGTCGACCTCGACCCGGGGCAGGGCGTCGTTCTCGCGCATGTCGGCCTTGCCGACCCGCCGGGTGGAGCCGATGGCGGTGAACTCCTTGTGCAGCCCGAGCTTCCGTGGCAGGTCGTCCTCGATGGCCGCCTGCGCGACGAAGTTGACCGAGCCGGCGGCCGCGGCCCGGCCGAGCGCGCCGAACATCGGGCGGGGCAGGACGGGCTGGGGCGTGGGGATGGAGGCGTTGGCATCGCCCATCTGCGCGTACGCGATCTGGCCGCCCTTGACGACGACGAGCGGCTTCACGCCGAAGAAGGCGGGCTCCCAGAGGACCAGGTCGGCGAGCTTGCCGGGCTCGACCGAGCCGATGAGGTGGTCCATGCCCTGGGCGACGGCCGGGTTGATCGTGTACTTGGCCACGTAGCGGCGGGCGCGGTGGTTGTCGGCGCGGCCGTCGCCGGGCAGGGCGCCGCGGCGCTTCTTCATGACGTGGGCGGTCTGCCAGGTCCGCATGATCACCTCGCCGATCCGGCCCATGGCCTGGGAGTCGGAGGAGATGATCGAGATGGCGCCCAGGTCGTGGAGGACGTCCTCGGCGGCGATGGTGGAGGGCCGGATGCGGGACTCCGCGAAGGCGAGGTCCTCGGGGACGGCCGGGTTGAGGTGGTGGCAGACCATCAGCATGTCGAGGTGTTCCTCGATGGTGTTGACGGTGTGCGGCCGGGTCGGGTTGGTCGAGCTGGGCAGCACGTACGGCTCGGAGACGACCGTGATGATGTCGGGGGCGTGCCCGCCGCCGGCGCCTTCCGTGTGGTACGCGTGGATCGTGCGTCCGGCGATGGCGGCGAGGGTGTCGCCGACGAAGCCCGCCTCGTTCAGGGTGTCGGTGTGGATGGCGAGCTGGGCGCCGGTCTCCTCGCACACGCTCAGACAGGCGTCGATGACGGCGGGGGTGGCGCCCCAGTCCTCGTGGATCTTGAAGCCGAGGGCGCCGCCGCGCAGCTGGGAGTGCATCGCCTCGCGGGACATCGTGTTGCCCTTGCCGAGCAGGCCGATGTTGAGGGGGAAGGTGTCCAGGGCCTCGAACATCCGGGCCATGTGCCAGGGGCCGGGGGTGATCGTGGTCGCCTTGGTGCCCTCGGCGGGGCCGGTGCCGCCGCCGACCAGGGTGGTGACGCCGGTGGCGAGGGCCTGCTCGACGACGGTGGGCGAGATGAAGTGGACGTGGGTGTCGACGGCGCCGGCGGTGACGATCCGGCCGTTGCCGACGATGATCTCGGTCTCGGGGCCGATGACGAGGCCGGGGTGGACGCCGTCCATGGTGTCGGGGTTGCCGGCCTTGCCGAGGGCCGTGATGCGGCCGTCCCGGATGCCGATGTCCGCCTTCACGACACCCCAGTGGTCGATGACCACGGCACCGGTGATGACGGTGTCGGGGGCGCCCTCGGCGCGGGTGGTGCGGGCCTGACCCATGGACTCGCGGACGACCTTGCCGCCGCCGAAGACGGCCTCCTCGCCGGCGCGGCCGGGGCCGCCGCAGCGGTCCTCCTCGATCTCGACGAGGAGGTCGGTGTCGGCGAGGCGGATGCGGTCGCCGGTGGTGGGGCCGAACAGGTCGGCGTAGACGGCGCGGTGGAGATCAGGCACGGTCGCCGTCCTTGTCGGGTGCGGAGAGGTCGAGGGGGCCGGCGGTCTCGCCGCGCAGGCCGGGCACGATCCGGCGGCCGGCCACGGGGACGAGTTCGACCTCGACGGGGATGCCGGGCTCGAAGCGGACGGCGGTCCCGGCGGCGATGTGCAGCCGCTGCCCGTGGGCGGCGGCGCGGTCGAACTCCAGGCCGGGGTTGACCTCGGCGAAGTGGTAGTGGGAGCCGACCTGGACGGGCCGGTCGGCCGCGTTGAGGACGGTGAGGCGGGTGACGGGGCGCCCTTCGTTGAGGGCGACGGGGCCGTCCGCGTACAGGATCTCTCCGGGGATCATCGGCGGCCGCCCGTCAGACGATGGGGTCGTGGACGGTGACGAGCTTGGTGCCGTCCGGGAAGGTGGCCTCGACCTGGACGTCGTGGATCATCTCCGGGATGCCGTCCATGACCTCGTCGCGGGTGAGCACCTTGCGCCCGGAGGCCATCAGCTCGGCGACGGTACGGCCGTCCCGGGCGCCTTCCAGGATGTGGGACGTGAGGAGCGCGACGGCCTCGGGGTGGTTGAGTCGCACACCCCGGGCCCGGCGCTTCTCGGCCACGTCGGCCGCCACATGAATGAGCAGGCGCTCCTGCTCGTGCGGGCTCAGTTGCACTCTTCCACCTCACAGTCGTCGACCGGGACGGCACCCGGACAGCTGCGGACCCTACCGACCGTCAACACTCTGTTGAACTGCAGAGATGCGCTGCACGGCCAGACATTGCACGTTAGGGCGGAAGTTTTTCCGGCTCGTTAACTACGGCTTTGCGTTCGCATGATCATCCGATCGAGTGAGCGTCCCCGGGCACGGACATCGACATCAGGCCGCGCAGTCCGTCCTCCAGGACCTCGACGGAAACGTCGCCGAAGAGCGCCTGCTGGGCGATGAAACCCTGGGCGGTGGCGATGAGGGTGCGTGCCACATGGTCGGCGGGGACGTCGGCATGGAGGAGGCCGTTCTCCCGGTAGGCGGTCACGAGCCTCGTCCACGCGAGGCGCATCCCGTCGTAGCCCTGGGCGAGGGTCGCGGCCAGCTGCTCGTTGCGCAGCGTCTCCGTCCAGACCTGGATGATCAGACGCGCGAAGGCCTGCCGGTCGGCGCCCTCGATCCGCTCCTCCAGGAAGAGCCGGAGGACCGCGCCGAGGAGGACGTCGGGGGTGGGCGGCGGGGTGGCGCGGGACGCCTCCTCGAAGGCGCCCCGGATGCCGGCGAAGGCCTCGGTCGCGATGGCCGCGATCAGCTCCTCCTTGCCGCGGAAGTAGCGGTAGACCGCGCCCGCGGACAGGCCCACCTCGGCGAGCACGTCCTGCATGGACGTGGCGTGGAAGCCGTTGCGGGCGAAGCAGCGCGCGGCGCCGTCGAGGATCTGGCGGCGGCGGGCGTCGAGGTGTTCCTGGGAGACACGTGCCATGGTCAGAACCTAAAACGAATGTTCATTCTTGACAACTTCCCCGGGGCGGCGCACGCTGGGGCCGACGTAAAACGAACGATCCTTCTCTTTGAATCGAGGCCGCCCATGTCCGCCGCCACCGCCCCCTCGGCCGCCGCGGGGCGCAGAACCCTCGCGGTGCTCCTCCTCATACCGGTCGTCGCCGCCCTGGCCCTCGCGGTCTTCGCCTGGCCCGCCGCCCGCATCGCCCCGCGCGACCTGCCGATCGGCGTGGCCGGGCCCGCCGCAGCGGCCGACGCGGTCGAGAAGCAGCTCGGGCGGCACGAGGGGGCCTTCGAGATCCACCGTTACGCGGACGGCGGCGCCGCCCGGGCCGCGATCGAGGACCGTGATGTATACGGAGCCGTGGTCATCACCCCGGGCGGTACGGAACTCCTGACGGCCTCGGCGGGCAGCCCGGTCGTGGCCGGACTGCTGCGCGAGGCCGTGGCCGCCCAGGCCCCGGCGGGGACACCGGTCACGGTCACGGACGTGGTCGCCGCACCGGTCGGCGACCCCCGGGGCGCCGTGCTCGGCGCGAGCCTGCTGCCCCTCGCCCTCGTCGGGGCGGCCACCGGGGTGCTCACCGTGCTGCTCGGTCTGCGCGGGGCCAGGGCGGTCGCGACCCTGGTGGGCGCCTCGGCGCTCGGGGGACTCGTGGGCGCGGCGCTCGCCGACAGCTGGCTCGGCGCGCTGACCGGCGACTGGTGGGCCGAGGCCGGGGTCCTCGGTCTGACCGTCCTGGCGATCGGCTCGGCCTTCGCGGGGCTCGCGACGCTGCTCGGCAAGCCGGGCTTCGGACTCGGGGCCGCCCTGACGATCCTGCTCGGCAACGCGTTCTCGGGGATGTCGAGCGCGCCGGAGCTGCTGCCCACCGGGGTGGGGGCGCTCGGCCAGTGGCTGCCGCCGGGCGCCGGGGGCTCGGCCCTGCGGTCCGTCTCCGCCTTCGACGGCGCGGCGGCGGGCGGTCCGCTCCTCGTCCTCTCCCTCTGGGCGGTGGCGGGCCTGGCCGCGACCGCGTTCGGCGGGCGGCGGCGCCCGGTGGCGGCGGCCCCTTCGACGGAGCCCGCACCGGTGCCGGTTGGCTGAGGCCCGCGCCCCAAGACGGCCGCGTACCCCCGCTGTAGCGGACGGGGGTACGCGGCTTTTCGCGCTGTCCACCGGAAGAGGCGGGTCAGGAGGTGCCGGGCAGGGGGTGCGGTCAGGAGGTGCGGTCAGGAGGTGCCGGGCTCCTGGTGGTGGGCGGCGATGCCGAAGCGGCGCTGTTCGCCCGGAGCGGAGTCGACCGGGTGGAGGCGGGAGAGCGAGCTGACCACCTGCTCGTCGGCCGGCTTCTCCGCCGCTTCGAGTTCTTCCAGGTCAGCGGCGGACACCAGGGCGACGAGCGGCTTCCCGTGGCGGGTGACCACGACGCGCTCACCGCCGTACACGACGCGGTTGATGAGGTCGGCGAGCTCAGCCCGCGCTTGCGTCACCGGGATCTCGTAGGTCATGCTCCACATCTTACGGTCTGTACGTCCTGTACATTTTTTACAGACGCAACTGGAGGTGCTCAGCCATGGACGCCCGCTACGTTCTGCCCGAGTTCACGGAGCGGACCAGCTTCGGAACCCGCACCCTCGACCCGTACTCGAAGCTCCTCGAAGGCCGGATCGTCTTCCTCGGCACACCCATCGACGAGACCGCGGCCAACGACGTCATCGCCCAGCTCCTGCACCTCGACCACGCCTCCCCCGGCCAGGACATCGCGCTCTACATCAACTCCCCCGGCGGCTCCATCACCGCCATGACCGCGATCCACGACACGATGCGGACGCTCTTCTCCGACGTGGCGACCACCTGCCTGGGCCAGGCCGCGTCCACCGCCGCCGTCCTGCTCGCCGCCGGCACCCCCGGCAAGCGGCACGCCCTCCCCGGCGCCCGGATCACCCTCCGGCAGCCGGCCATGGAGGAGCCCCTCCAGGGACAGCCGAGCGACCTCGACATCCACGCGCGCGAACTGCTCAGGCTGCGCGCCCTGGTGGCCGGGATGCTCACCGAGTACACCGGGCAGGACCGCGAGCGGATCGACGCGGACATCGACCGCCTCACCGTCCTGGACGCGCCGGCGGCCCTCGCGTACGGACTGGTGGACCACGTGCTCACGAGCCGGCGCGACGCCGGCGCGGCGTGGTGAGCCGGCCGTGGTGCCCGAGCTGCCACCCCTGCCCGCGCTGACCCGCGCCGAGGGCGAGTTGATCGACGCCTACCTCGAAGTCGTCGACCTCCTTGGGAAGATCAACCCATCCAGGGGCACGCATACCTATGGGGCACTGCGCGCGGCTCAGGCCCTGGTGGGACGCGCGGTGGCGCTGCGCGAGGCCCTGACGCTCATGCATATGCGGGGCGAGAGCGAGGTCCACGCGGACACTCTGGCGCGCGCCCTGCGGGTGTTGGACGGCGAGCGCCGCGCCCACCGCGTCACCGTCCCCCGCACACGCGCGAGTTGACATTCCGGCATGTCGTGTCGAGGTCCGGTCGGCCGACACGGATCGCAGAATCGCTCCCCCGTTCGGCGTAGTCGACGAGTCGACATATGCGGCGGGTGAGTTGCGCAACAGGTGTACGCATCTGGCGGAATGGGACGTTCCACCCCTGGTGCGAGGCTCGTCAGCCAAACCTCCGACGATCACGAAAGCAGCCTGTCCACCCGAATGGATCAGTCGTGAGGAGCCTCACATATCGCCGTTTCAGCTCGGATTTCACCCTGGGTGTGGGTCAAGATCCCTGTCGACGACAAGCCCCCGCCATCCGAGGCGGGGCGGTCCGGGCGGACGCCGAGTCCTGCCGCTGTCCCGGACGTCTGGTCGACAGGAGTGGATCGGCAGGAGTGGAGGACCCGAGCAGTACGGGACGTACGCGCTGTTTCTCGCAGCGGGGCCGTCCCTTGGGGTGAAGCCGCAGCCGCGGCCGGGCGTCTTCGCCAGTCCGAACCCGACAGGTCATCCTTCGCAGGCGGCTGACGAAGGGTTGCGCATGACTGCGCAGATGCACGTCCCGTCCCTGCTGTCCCGGGCCGGAGCCGTCTCGGCTCTCACCCTCGCCGCCGTCGGCGGCACGTTGCTCGCACCAGGTGCGGCGACCGAGGCCCAGGCAGCCACCACATACGCGAACAAGGCACTGAGCGTCGCCGCGTCCAAGAAGGGAGCCCCGTACCGGTACGGAAGCGCCGGACCCTCCAGGTTCGACTGCTCCGGTCTGACGCTCTACGCGTACAAGCAGGCGGGCAAGTCGCTGCCCCGCACCGCGCAGCAGCAGTACAACAAGACCCGGCACATCTCGGCGTCCGGCAGACAGAAGGGGGACCTGGTCTTCTTCCACTCGGGTGGAAGCGTCTACCACGTGGGCATCTACGCCGGCGACGGCAAGATCTGGCACTCGCCCAAGACGGGATCCTGGGTGAAGCTCGACAAGATCTGGACGTCGAAGGTCTACTACGGCCGAGTCTGATGACGCCCGCCGGGCACTGAGCCGGACGAGCGGGGTGCGGTGGCGCCGCCCCACCCCGCCCGTCCGGGCCTCAACTCGCCTGTGGCCCGAACCGGGCCCGGTACGCCGACGGGGAGATCCCGGTCTCACGGCGCATCAGCGTCCGCAGATGGGCGGCGGTGCCGAGTCCGCTGAGCCGCGCGACCACCTCGAAGCGGTGCTCGCCCCGCTCGATCAACCGGCACGCCAGGGCGACCCGTTCCCCCGTGAGCCACGCCAGCGGTGTCGTTCCCACCTCGGCCCGGAAGCGACGGTGCAGCGTCGCCGGACTGACCGCCGCACGTGCCGCGAGGTCGGCGACCGTGAGCGGTGCGTCCAGGCACTGCTTGGCCCAGGCCAGGACCGGCGCCAGGGACTCGTCCGGCAGGTCGGGCATCGGGCGCTCCACGAACTGCCGCTGCCCGCCGCTCCGGTGCGCGGCGAAGACCAGCCGCCGGCTCACCGAGTTGGCCACCTCCGCGCCGTGGTCACGGCGGACCAGATACAGCCCGAGGTCGAGCGCGGCCGCGCTGCCCGCGGCGGTGAGGATGTCGCCGTCGTCCACGAACAGCACGTCCGGTTCGAGGCGGACGGAGGGGAAGCGGGCCCGGAAGGCATCCGCCCACTGCCAGTGCGCGGTGGCCCTGCGGCCGTCGAGGACCCCGGCCTCGGCCAGGGTGAAGGCGCCGCTGCAGAAACCGACCAGACGCGCACCGCGCGCGTGCGCCCGTCGGACGGCGTCGAGCACGGCGGGCCGCCGGGGCACTTCGACGTCGGGGCGGTTGGGGACGATCAGGGTGTCCGCCGAGTCGGCCGCCTCCAGACCGGCGACGCCCGTGAGCGTGAAGAACCCGTCCCGCATCAGGGTGCGGGGCTCCGGGGAGCAGAGCCGGAAGTCGTAGAGGTCACGACCGAGCTCCGGTCGGCGCAGACCGAAGACCTCGGTCGCGCAGCCGAGCTCGAAGGGGTTCGAGTTCGCGTCCACGATCACGACGACCCGGTGGACGTCCGCCGCCTGCGAGGATTCTTTCGCCATATGCGATTCCTAGCACTCACGCCGGCCGTACGAAACGGCCCACGATGAGCGCATGAGCGACGAACCCATCCCCCTCGCCACGGCTCTGGCCTCCTTCGACGCCCTGTGGAGCCCCCGCATCGTCACGCGCGTCAACGACTACGACGTCCGCATCGCCAAGGTCGAGGGCGAACACATCTGGCACGTCCACGACGACACCGACGAGTTCTTCCTCGTCCTCGACGGGGAGCTGCACATCTCCTTGCGCGAGCCCGGAGGCGAGCGCACGGTCGTGCTCCCGAAGGGCTCGGTCTACACCGTCCCGCGAGCCACGGAACACAAGCCGTACGCTCCGTCCGGCGCCGCCATCCTCATGTTCGAACCCACGGGGACACCGACCGTGGGCGACCGGCACGAGGAGATCCCGGACCACGTGGACGCGACGACCGGACACGCGCTCGATCCGGAGAGGCCCTGGAGGCCCTAGGAGATCGGGACCGGGGCGGCCGTCCAGGGCAGCGTGATCCAGACCGTCTTGCCGCCCTCCTCGGTCGGCGTGACCGAGAGCCGGCCGCCCGCCTCCGCCGCCAGGGAGCGGATGATGACCATGCCCCGGCCGTTGTCCTGCTGGACCGCCGCCGGGAGCCTGCGGGGCCAGCGCGGATGGCTGTCGGTGACACCGATGTGGAGCCGCTCCTCGCGCTCCAGACGGACGTCGACCGTGAAGGTGGGCGACTGCCCGAAGGTGTGCAGGACGGCGTTGGTGGCCAGTTCCGAGACCATCAGGCGGATCGCGTCCGCCAGGTCGTCCGCACCGTCGAGGCCCCAGCCGTCGAGGACCTCCGCGACGAACCGCCGGGCCGTGGGGACCGACGCGGGATCGCTCGGCAGAGTGACGGATGCTTCCTGATGGTCTGCCATGGCGACGCTGTCCCTTTCCCGCCGGGACTACCGCCCCGGATCGCGCTTCGCGTCAGAATCCCACCGATCGTGCCGCCCCGGCAGGCGTTCCACCAAGATATGTCCCCATCTGTCGCCCGAAGCGGTGAACTCTGCTGCCCCTGACCGCCCTTGGACCTCCCGACGGGCCGTCAGATCTTCGGCGCGGTCCGCAGGATCGTCTCCACCGCGCGGGCGATCTCCGCGTCCGTCAGATCGGCCCGGGCCGTGAGCCGCAGCCGCGAGATGCCGTCGGGGACCGACGGGGGCCGGAAGCAGCCGACCGCCAGGCCCTGTTCGCGGCAGTCCGCCGCCCACCGCAGCGCCGCCTCCGGGGAGGGGGCGTGGACCGAGACGACGGCCGCGTCGGGCCGGGCCGCGGTGAGACCCGCCTCCGTGAGCAGCCGGTGCAGCGTGGCCGCGACGGTACGAGCCCGCTCGGCGAGGCCCGGTTCGGCCGCGATCAGCCGCAGGCTCGCGAGCGCGCCGCCGGCGGCGGCCGGGGCGAGCCCGGTGTCGAAGATGAAGGTGCGGGCCGCGTTCACCAGGTGCTCGATCACCCGGGCCGGGCCGAGCACGGCCCCGCCCTGGCTGCCGAGGGACTTGGAGAGCGTGAGGGTGGCGACGACGTCCTCGTCGCCCGCGAGCCCGGCCTCGTGCAGGGCGCCCCGGCCGCCCTCGCCGAGGACTCCGAAACCGTGGGCGTCGTCGACGACCAGTCCGGCGCCGTGCGCGCGGCAGGCCTCGGCGAGCTCCCGGAGCGGCGCCTTGTCGCCGTCGACGGAGAAGACGGAGTCGCTGACGACCAGGGCCCGGCGCCCCGGGTGCGCGTCCAGGGTCTTGGCGACGGCCTCGGGGTCGGTGTGCGGGACGACGGCGGTCTCGGCGCGCGCGAGACGGCAGCCGTCCACGATCGAGGCGTGGTTGGAGGCGTCGGACACGATCAGCGCGTCCCGGCCGCCGAGCGCGGTGAGCGCGGCGAGGTTGGCGGTGTAGCCGGAGGAGAAGACGAGGGCCGCCTCGAAGCCGCAGAACTCGGCGAGTTCGCGCTCCAGGCGGGTGTGCAGCCGGGTGGTGCCGGTGACGAGCCGTGAACCGGTGGAGCCGGCGCCCCAGCGCCTGGCCGCCTCGGCCGCCGCCTCGGTGACCTCGGGGCGGCGGGTGAGGCCGAGGTAGTCGTTGCTCGCCAGGTCCAGGAGGTCCGACTCGGCCGCCCGGGGCCGCAGCGTCCGGACGAGACCGGCCTCGGCCCGGCGGCGCGCCTCGGCGTCGGTCCAGTCGAAGGCGGTGCGGCGCGGGCCCGCGGCCCGTACGTCGTCGGCGCTCGGGATCGCGGCCCGTACGTCGTCGGCGCTCGGGTCCGCGGCCCGTACGTCGTCGGCGCCTGCGGCGCGTGCGTCCTCGTCCCGTGGCATGCGGCGATCCTTTTGTAGGCAGCGCACAGACCCTAACCGCAGGATGCCGAGGTCGGGATGTGGTCATCCACACACCTCTATCCGGGCCGTTTGTTCGGATCCTCCTTGGCCCGGGGGTGGGCGGTAGGCAAGGATCTGCGGTTATGGACCTGCTGAACACCCTGGTGGAGAAGGGGCTGCGGCGCGAGCTGCCGACCCGTGAAGAAGCGCTCGCCGTGCTGGCGACCTCCGACGACGAACTGCTCGATGTGGTGGCGGCGGCCGGCAAGGTGCGCCGTCAGTGGTTCGGGCGCCGGGTGAAGCTCAACTACCTGGTCAACCTGAAGTCCGGTCTCTGTCCCGAGGACTGCTCGTACTGCTCGCAGCGGCTCGGCTCGAAGGCCGAGATCCTCAAGTACACCTGGCTGAAGCCGGACGAGGCCTCCCAGGCCGCGGCGGCGGGTGTCGCGGGCGGCGCCAAGCGGGTCTGCCTGGTGGCCAGCGGCCGCGGTCCGACGGACCGGGACGTGGAGCGCGTCGGGAAGACGATCGAGGCGATCAAGGAGCAGAACGAGGGCGTCGAGGTGTGCGCCTGTCTCGGTCTGCTCTCGGACGGCCAGGCGGAGCGGCTGCGGGAGGCCGGCGCCGACGCGTACAACCACAACCTGAACACGTCCGAGGCGACGTACGGGGACATCACCAAGACCCACACCTACGCGGACCGCGTGGACACCGTGCAGAAGGCGCACGCCGCCGGCCTGTCGGCGTGCTCGGGTCTGATCGCGGGCATGGGCGAGAGCGACGAGGACCTCGTCGACGTCGTGTACGCGCTGCGCGAGCTCGACTCGGACTCGGTGCCGGTCAACTTCCTCATCCCCTTCGAGGGCACGCCGCTCGCCAAGGAGTGGAACCTCACCCCGCAGCGCTGCCTGCGGATCCTCGCGATGGTCCGGTTCGTCTGCCCCGACGTCGAGGTCCGGATCGCCGGCGGCCGCGAGGTGCACCTGCGCACGATGCAGCCGCTCGCGCTGAACATCGCGAACTCGATCTTCCTCGGCGACTACCTGACCAGCGAGGGCCAGGCCGGCCAGGCCGACCTGGACATGATCGCGGACGCGGGCTTCGAGGTGGAGGGCGCGGGCACGACCACCCTCCCCAAGCACCGCGCGGACGCGCTCGCGGCGGCCGGCGCCATCGGCGGCTGCGGCTCGACGGCCTCGGCGGGCTGCGGCTCGGAGGCCTCTTCCGGCTGCGGCTCGCACGCGGAGGAGGGCGCCGGCTGCGGCCCCTGCGGCGGTCACGCTCCGGCGGCTCCCGCCGTGAACGAGGCCCGCACCGACCTGGTGGCCGTGCGCCGCCGGGGCGCCGGCACGGACCTCGCGCCGAATGCGTAACGACGAACTCCTCGCCCTGGACCGGGCGCACGTCTGGCATCCGTACGGCCCCATGCCGGGCCGCGCGGAGCCGCTGGTCGTCGCGTCCGCGTCCGGGGTGCGCCTCCGGCTCGCCGAACCCGTCGAGGGACAGGACGAGTTGGTCGACGGCATGTCCTCGTGGTGGTCGGCGATCCACGGCTACAACCACCCCGTGCTCAACGAGGCGGTGCGCGGCCAGCTGGAGAAGATGAGCCACGTCATGTTCGGCGGGCTCACCCACGAGCCGGCCGTCCGGCTCGCCGCCCGGCTCGTGGAGATCACCCCGGAGCCGCTGCGGCACGTCTTCCTCAGCGACTCGGGCTCGGTCTCCGTCGAGGTGGCGGCCAAGATGTGCCTGCAGTACTGGCGCTCCCTGGGCCGCCCCGAGAAGCAGCGGCTCTTCACCTGGCGCGGCGGCTACCACGGCGACACCTGGCAGCCGATGTCCGTGTGCGACCCGCAGGGCGGGATGCACGAGCTGTGGTCGGGGGTGCTCCAGCGGCAGGTCTTCACGGACGCGCCGCCGGCCTCGTACGAGGAGTCGTACGCCGAACTGCTCCGGACCCGGATCGCCGAGCACGCGCACGAGCTGGCCGCGGTGGTCGTGGAGCCGGTCGTGCAGGGCGCGGGCGGCATGCGGTTCCACGACCCGGCGTATCTGCGGGTGCTGCGCGAGGCCTGCGACGCGCACGACGTGCTGCTCGTCTTCGACGAGATCGCGACCGGCTTCGGGCGGACGGGCACGCTGTTCGCGGCCGACCGGGCCGGGGTCTCCCCCGACGTGATGTGCGTGGGCAAGGCGCTGACCGGCGGCTACCTGTCGATGGCGGCGACGCTCTGCACGAGCCGGGTCGCCGACGGGATCTCGCGCGGCGAGGTGCCGGTCCTGGCGCACGGCCCCACCTTCATGGGGAACCCCCTCGCGTCGGCGGTCGCCCTCGCCTCGATCGACCTGCTGCTCTCGCAGGACTGGGAGGTCGAGGTCAAGCGGATCGAGACGGGCCTGCGGGACGGACTCGCCCCGGCGGCCGACCTCCCCGGCGTGCGCGACGTGCGGGTGCTCGGGGCGATCGGCGTCGTCCAGCTCGACCACGAGGTCGACATGGCGGCGGCGACCCGCGCGGCGGTCCGCGAGGGCGTCTGGCTCCGCCCGTTCCGCGACCTGATCTACACGATGCCGCCGTACGTGACGAGCGACGAGGACGTGTCCCGCATCTGCAGAGCGGTGAGGGCAGCGGCGCAGGCGGGCTGACGCCGCCCCCCGTTGTGGGCGCGCTTCCGCCGTTGTGGGCAATCGTTCCGCAGGGCGGAACGGGTGGGCACAACGGAACGGCGCGCATAGCCGCGCCCAGGCTCCCGCGCCTGAACCCGCACCGCGACAAGGCCGCACCGAACAAGGAAGGACGCCCCCCATGGGCATCATCGTCGTGACCGGCACCGGCACGGAGATCGGCAAGACGATCGTCACCGCAGCGGTAGCCGCCGTCGCCACCACGGCAGGAAGGTCCGTCGCCGTCCTCAAGCCCGCCCAGACCGGTGTCGGCCCGGACGAGCAGGGCGACGCCCACGAGGTCGTCCGCCTCTCCGGCGCCCCGACCTCCGCCGAACTGGCCCGTTTCCCGGAGCCGCTGGCCCCGGGGACGGCCGCCCGCCGGGCCGGGCTGGCCCCGGTGGGGCCCGGGGAGGTCGCCGAGGCCGCCCGGAAGCTGGCCGCCGAGCACGACCTGGTGCTCGTGGAGGGCGCGGGCGGGCTCCTCGTCCGCTTCGACGAGGAGGGCGGCACGCTCGCCGACGCGGCCGCGCTCCTCGGCGCCCCCGTCCTGGTGGTGGCCCCGGCCGGCCTGGGCACGCTCAACTCGACCGCGCTGACGGCCGAGGCGCTGCGGGCCCGCGGGATCGAGCAGCTCGGCGTCGTCGTCGGCAGCTGGCCGGACGCGCCGGACCTGGCGGCGCGCTGCAACCTCGCGGACCTGCCGCTGGCCGCGGGCGCTCCGCTGCTCGGAGCCGTACCGGAGGGTTCGGGGGCGCTCGACCCGGCGGACTTCCGGGCGGCGGCGGGCGGCTGGCTGGCGCCGGAGCTCGGCGGCACGTGGGACGCGGAGGCGTTCGCGCGGGCTTTCTCGGAGGCGTAGGCGGCACCGGTCTCCGTACGCTGACGGTATGCGCGCACGAGTTCAGGAGATCGTCTTCGACTGCGCCGCCCCGGCGGCGCTCGTCCGGTTCTGGGCCGGCCTCCTCGGCGGCGAGCCCGTCGACCGCAGCGCCGACTGGTCGTACGTGGATCCGCCGGGGTTCGTACGGATCGCCTTCCAGCGGGTGCCGGAGGGCAAGGCCGTGAAGAACCGGGTCCATCTCGACGTGGAGGTGGCGGATCCGGCGCGGGCGGCCGAGGAGGTGCTGCCGCTGGGGGCGGTGGCGGTCGGCGGCCTGGTCACCGACGAGCAGGGCTCCTTCCAGGTCATGCGGGACCCGGAGGGAAACGAGTTCTGCTTCGTGACGGGATGAGGTGACCGGTGATGACTCACCCCGGCGCGCCTCCCCGTGTCCACCACCCTCTGTTCGCCCGCTTCTACGCCCGGTTCAGCGTCTCGGCCGACGCGCACGGCGGGCTCGGTGCCCTGCGGACCGAGCTGCTGGCCGGGCTCTCCGGCCGGGTCGTCGAGATCGGCGCGGGGAACGGCCTGAACTTCGCGCACTACCCGTCCGGGGTCACCGAGGTCGTGGCCGTCGAGCCGGAGGCCCATCTGCGCCGGCTGGCCGGGGAGGCCGCGGGCCGGGCCGCCGTCCCGGTGACCGTGCTGCCGGGCACGGCCGAGGCGCTGCCCGGCCCGGACGGAGCCTTCGACGCGGCGGTGGCCTCGCTGGTGCTGTGCACCGTACGGAACGTGCCGGAGGTCCTCGCCGAGCTGCGGCGGGTGCTGCGGCCCGGCGGCGAGCTGCGGTTCTTCGAGCACGGGGTGGCCGACACGCCGGGGCTCGCGCGGGTGCAGCGGGGTCTGGACCGCACGGTCTGGCCGCTGCTGTTCGGCGGCTGCCACACCTCCCGTACCCCACTGGCGGCGATCGAGGCTGCGGGCTTCGCGCTCGTCTCGTACCGCTCCTTCGACGTTCCCGAGCGGGGCCCGCGGCTGCCGTCCTCGCCCTGCGTGCTGGGCAGGGCCCGGCGGTAAACCCTGGCAGGGCCGCCGGGCGACGTGATGGGATCGGGCCATGATCGATGTGAAGATTCGCGCCGCCCTGACCGACGAGGCGGAGGCCGTCCTGGCCTTCTGGCGGGAGTCCGCCGAGGGGACGTCCATCTCCGACGACGTGAACGGCGTGACCCGGCTCCTGGAGCGCGACCCCGAGGCGCTGATCCTGGCCGCGCTGCCCGACGGGCGGATCGTCGGGTCCGTGATCGCCGGCTGGGACGGCTGGCGGGCCTCGCTCTACCGGCTCGCCGTGCTGCCCTCGCACCGGCGGCGGGGCATCTCGACCGCGCTCCTGCGCGCGGCGGAGGATCGTTTCGCCGCGCTCGGCGGGCGCCGGGCCGACGCGATGGTCCTGGTGGCGAACGAGACGGCGCACGCCGCGTGGGGGGCCGCGGGGTACGAGCGGCAGGAGCAGTGGCGCCGGTGGGTGAAGCCGTTCCCGGCGTAGTCACGGGGGCGGCCGGCACCCGACTTTGCCGATCCTTTACCATGGTGTCTCCTCCCGACGACCGAAAGGTGTGAACGTCCGCCCATGGGCGAGCCTCCCAGTAGCACTGGTTCCGACCATCGACATCGAGCGATCCCTCTCCCGCTGACTGATCATGGGACGGAGGTGAACCGATGACCGAAGTGCTTCTGCTCGTGGTGGCGCTGCTGCTCGCTCTCGCGTGCGGCGCGTTCGTCGCGGCCGAGTTCTCCCTGACCACGGTCGAGCGCGGCGAGCTCGAAGCCGCCGTCGAGCGCGGCGAGCGGGGGGCGGCGGGCGCGCTCAAGGCCGTCCGCTCCCTCACCTTCCAGCTCTCCGGCGCCCAGCTGGGCATCACCGTGACCAACCTGGTCGTCGGCATGCTCTCCGAGCCCTCGATCGCCAAGCTGATCAGCGGCCCCCTGGAGTCCATCGGACTCTCCCCCTCGGCCGCCTCCTCCATCGCCCTCGTCCTGGGCACCGCCCTGTCGACCGTCGTCCTGATGGTCGTCGGCGAGCTGGTCCCCAAGAACTGGGCGATCTCCTCGCCACTGGCCGTCGCGAAGGTGGTGGGCACGCCGCAGCGCGTGTTCACGGCCGCGTTCAAGCCGTTCATCAGCCACCTCAACAACAGCGCGAACCGGATCCTGCGCCGCCTCGGCCTGGAGCCCACCGAGGAGCTCGCCTCCGCGCGCTCCCCGCAGGAGCTGGTGGCGCTGGCCCGGCACTCCGCGAAGGAGGGCGCCCTGGAGGCGGACACGGCCGAGCTGTTCGTCCGTACCCTCAACCTGGCCGAGCTGAACGCGGAGAACGTGATGACGCCCCGGGTGCAGGTCACCGCCCTGGAGGTGCACGCCACCGCCGAGGACGTCGCCAACGCGACCCGCGCGACCGGCCTGTCCCGCTTCCCCGTCTACCGGGGCAGCCTCGACGCGGTCGTCGGCATCGCCCACATCAAGGACGTCCTCGCGATACCGGCCGAGGAGCGGCACCGCCGCCCGATCGGCGAGATGCTGCGCGAGCCCCTGCTCGTCCCCGAGACGCTCACCGTGGACCGGCTGCTCGACCGGCTGTCCGGCAAGCAGACGATGGCCGTCGTCATCGACGAGTACGGCGGCACGGCCGGGGTCGTCACCCTGGAGGACATCGTCGAGGAGGTCGTCGGCGAGGTGCGCGACGAGCACGACCCGCACGAGACGCCCGACCTGGCGCGGGCGGGCGAGGACGCGGACGGCCGCGAGCTGTGGTCCGCCGACGGCGCCGCCCGCACGGACCAGCTGGCCACGATCGGCCTGCGGGTGCCGGACGGCCCGTACGAGACGCTCGCGGGCGTCCTCGCGACGGAGCTCGGCCGCATCCCCACCGCCGGGGACAGCGTGGAGCTGGCCGGCTGGCGGCTCGACGTCGTCGACGCCTCGGGCCGGCGCGCCGCGCGCGTGCTGCTGCACGCCCCGGCGCGGCACCACAGCGAGGACGAGGACGGGGAGGCCGGCCGATGATCGCGATCCAGCTGTTGATCGGTCTGCTGACGCTGGTCGTCAACGCCTTCTTCGTCGGCGCCGAGTTCGCCCTGATCTCGGTCCGCCGCAGCCAGATCGAACCCCTGGCCGACTCCGGGAACCGGCGGGCGCGCAGCGTCATCTGGGGCCTGGAGCACGTCTCCGCGATGCTCGCGGCGGCGCAGCTCGGCATCACGCTCTGCACCCTGGTCCTCGGCATCGTCGCCGAGCCGGCCATCGAGCACCTGCTCGAACCGGTCTTCGACGCGGTCGGCGTGCCGCACGGCGTGGCCGCCACGATCTCGTTCGCGATCGCGCTGGCCCTGGCGACGTATCTGCACATGCTGCTCGGCGAGATGGTGCCGAAGAACATCGCGCTGGCCGAGCCGACGCGCTCCGCGTTGCTCCTCGGTCCGCCCCTGGTGACGCTCGCGCGGGCGCTGCGGCCGGTGATCTTCGCGATCAACGCCTTCGCCAACGCGCTGCTCAAGCTGTTGCGGGTGGAGACCAAGGACGAGGTCTCGGCGACCTTCTCGGACGACGAGCTGGCCCGGATGGTCACGGACGCGGGCCACGCGGGTCTCCTGGACGACCGGGCCGCCGAGCGGCTGCACGACGCCCTCGAGCTGGGCCGGCGGCCCGTGCGGGACGTCGTGATGCCGGCGGAGAAGGTGGTGTACGCGCAGGTCGGCACCACTCCCGAGGAGCTGGAGGCGCTGTCGGCGCGGACCGGGTACTCCCGCTTCCCCGTGCTCGACGCCGAGCGCCGCATCCTGGGCTATCTGCACGTCAAGGACGCCCTGGACGTCACCCCGCGCGATCTGCCGTTCCCGGTGTCGGCGCTGCGGCCGATCGCCCGGGTCCGCGCGGCGACACCGCTCGACGACGTCCTCACCGCGATGCGCCGCAGCCGGACGCACCTGGCGGCCGTGCTCGACGAGGACGGCAAGCCGGCCGGCCTCGTGACGATGGAGGACGTGCTGCGGGAACTGGTGGGCCGCCCGGCGGCGCCGTGACGCGTGCGTGCCAGGCCCCGCGAGCCCGGCATGACCCGAAAGACAGGCCCCAGAGACGGAAGGGGCCCCGGGAGCGATCCCGGGGCCCCTTCCCCCTGTCAGAGGGCGGTGGCGGCGAGCCAGTCGTCCAGCAGGTCGTGGTCGCCGGTGCGGGTGAAGCGGGGGTCCTCGGCCGCGTACCGGCGGTGCAGGAGCAGGAGCAGCTCCCCGGTGTCCGCCGCGACGACGCCGGCGGTCGGCTCGGGGCCCCTGCTCCCCCGGCTCCAGGCGAAGCCGCCCCCGCCGAGGACGAGGGTCCGGACGGCGCCCGTGTCGCGGGCTTCGAGGCGCAGGACGGCGCCGTCGCGGTCGAGGTGGGCGAGGGGTTCGGCGATCCAGGGGATGTACGGAGCGTCGGTGAGGAAGTGGTCGATCGCGTCGGCGGCCGTGCGCGGGTCGATCGCCCGGGCGTCGCCGCCGAGGGCGAGCTCGGCGTCGGCGAGGTGGACGACCGCCTCGGAGAGCAGACGCCGGGAGTGGTGACGGACGTGCGGCTCCGCCCCCGGCGACCAGACCGGGACGTCCGGGTCGGCGGTGCTCAGGGCCGTGAGCACGCTCTCGGCGCCGGCGGTCAGCCAGTCGGCGCACGCGGCGGGGTCCGACGGCAGGTCGAGGGGGACGTCCTCCGTGCGGACGCGGACGGTGGCCCGGGTGCGTACCAGGTGCTCGGTCCAGCGGTGGACCGCGCCGAGGTGCCGTGTCAGGTCCGCGAGGGTCCAGCCGGGGCAGGTGGGCACCGGTGCCGTGGGCTCGGCGTCGCGCACGAGGTCGGCGAAGCGCAGCACGTGCGCGGCGAGGGCCTCGCAGGTCGCGGCGTGGACGGCGACGGGAGAACCGGTGCGGGGCGCGCAGGCCCCGCCGGACGCGGCCGGTGCGGTGCCGCGCGGTCCTGCGGTCACTCCGAGACGCTCGGGGGCCCGGATCAGCGCGTCCCGCCACGGGCCCGCCGGCTGCCGCAGCGCGGCCTCGCGGAAGAGGCCGTCGAGGGTGCGGCGGTCGGCGGCACCGAGTCCGCCCAGGGTGTGTCCGGTGTTCTCCAGCCACTTCACGGCCGTGTCCGGGTCGAGGTCGTCGGAGGTCTCGACCGCCGTGACCAGGTCCGCCAGCGCCTCGGCCAGCGTGCTCAGGAGCGCGTCGCTCATCGGGTTTCCCCTCCCGGGTTCTCCGGGGCAGCGCGCGCATACCGCACGGTATGATCGCTCCGCCATGGAGATCAATGCCACGTACAACAGTCTCGTCGCCGTCGGGGACAGCTTCACCGAGGGTATGTCGGACCTGAAGCCGGACGGCTCCTACGGGGGCTGGGCCGACGTCCTCGCGGGCCGGCTCGCCGCCCGCTCCCCCGGCTTCCGCTACGCCAACCTCGCCGTGCGCGGCAAGCTCATCGGCCAGATCGTCGACGAGCAAGTCGGCCTGGCCGCAGGCATGAAGGCCGATGTGGTGACCCTGGTCGGCGGGCTCAACGACACCCTGCGCCCGAAGGTCGACATGGTGCGGGTGCGGGACCTGCTGACCGAGGCAGTGGAACGCCTCACACCCTCCTGCGGGCAGCTGGTCCTGATGCGCAGCCCCGGCCGCAACGGGCCGGTCATGGAGCGCTTCCGGCCCCGGATGGAGGAGCTGTTCGCCCACATCGACGCACTCGCCGCCGAGCACGGCGCCCTGGTCGTCGACCTGTACGGGGCCCCGTCGCTCGGCGACCCCCGGCTCTGGGACGTGGACCGGCTGCACCTGACGGCCGACGGGCACCGGCGGGTCGCCGAGGCCGTCTGGCAGACGCTCGGTCTGGCCGCCGAGGAGGACTGGCGCACGCCGCTGCCCCCGGCGGTGCCGCCCGGCTGGGCGAGCCGCCGGATCGCGGACGCCCGCTTCGCCAGGGAGCACCTGGGCCCGTGGATCGGACGGCGCCTGACCGGCCGCTCCTCGGGGGACGGCCGCGCGCCCAAGCGTCCGGAGCTGCTGCCGTACGAGCCTCCGGCCGGCCCCTAGCATCGGCGGAGCGGGGCCCCCACGCGTGCGCGTGACCTGCGTCTCGTAGCAAGCTCCACACCGGACCGTGGCGCTGGCCTGCAGAAACCACCAGTAAACTCTGTGCACGTGACTGCTGTGACTGCGAAGCCCCGCATCCCCAACGTTCTGGCCGGCCGCTACGCCTCCGCGGAGCTCGCCGTCCTCTGGTCCCCCGAGCAGAAGGTGAAGCTGGAGCGTCAGCTGTGGCTCGCCGTGCTGCGTGCGCAGAAGGACCTCGGGATCGAGGTTCCGGACGCCGCCCTCGCCGACTACGAGCGCGTTCTCGACCAGGTCGACCTCGGCTCCATCGCCGAGCGCGAGAAGGTCACCCGGCACGACGTGAAGGCCCGGATCGAGGAGTTCAACGCCCTCGCCGGCCACGAGCACGTGCACAAGGGCATGACCTCGCGCGACCTCACCGAGAACGTCGAGCAGCTGCAGATCCGTCTCTCCCTGGAGCTGATGCGGGACCGTACGGTCGCCGTCCTCGCCCGCCTCGGCAAGCTGTCCGGCGAGTACGCGGAGCTGGTCATGGCCGGCCGCTCGCACAACGTCGCCGCCCAGGCGACCACCCTCGGCAAGCGCTTCGCGACGGCGGCGGACGAGCTGCTCGTGGCGTACGCCCGCCTTGAGGAGCTCCTCGGCCGCTACCCGCTGCGCGGGATCAAGGGCCCGGTCGGCACCGCGCAGGACATGCTGGACCTGCTCGGCGGCGACGCCGGCAAGCTCGCCGACCTGGAGCAGCGGATCGCCGGTCACCTCGGCTTCGCGCACGCCTTCACCTCGGTCGGCCAGGTCTACCCGCGCTCGCTCGACTACGACGTGGTCACCTCGCTGGTGCAGCTGGCCGCCGCGCCGTCCTCGATCGCCAAGACGATCCGTCTGATGGCGGGCCACGAGCTGGTCACCGAGGGCTTCAAGCCCGGCCAGGTCGGCTCCTCGGCGATGCCGCACAAGATGAACACCCGCTCCTGCGAGCGCGTCAACGGCCTGATGGTCATCCTGCGCGGCTACGCCTCGATGACCGGTGAGCTGGCGGGCGACCAGTGGAACGAGGGCGACGTGTCCTGCTCCGTGGTCCGCCGGGTCGCGCTGCCGGACGCGTTCTTCGCGCTCGACGGTCTCCTGGAGACCTTCCTGACCGTGCTCGACGAGTTCGGCGCCTTCCCGGCCGTCGTCGCCCGTGAGCTCGACCGCTACCTGCCGTTCCTGGCGACCACGAAGGTCCTCATGGGCGCGGTCCGCGCCGGCGTGGGCCGCGAGGTCGCCCACGAGGCCATCAAGGAGAACGCCGTCGCCTCCGCCCTCGCCATGCGCGAGCAGGGCACCGTGCAGAACGAGCTCCTCGACAAGCTGGCCGCCGACGAGCGGATCCCGCTGGACCGGGCGCAGCTCGACGAGCTGATGGCGGACAAGCTGTCCTTCACGGGCGCCGCCGCCGACCAGGTCGCATCGGTGGTCTCCCGTATCGAGGAGATCCTCAAGCAGCACCCGGAGGCCGCCGCCTACACCCCCGGGGCGATCCTCTGACCCGGACTCCCCGGTTCACCCAGGAGTAGCTGGAGGCCGCCCGCGACCGCGTCGTTCCCGACGTGGTGGCGGGCGGCCTTTCCGTGCTGTTCTGCGGGATCAACCCGGGTCTGATGACGGCGGCGACGGGCCACCTCCCCCAGACTCCGTCCGGGGGTACCCCCATCGCCCGGCCGGGCAACCGCTTCTGGCCGGTGCTGCACCTGTCGGGGTTCACGCCGAGGCTGCTGCGGCCGGACGAGCAGGAGGAGCTCCTCTCGTACGGGCCTGGGGATCACGAACGTGGTGGCGCGGCCGACCGCGCGGGCCGACGAGCTGAGCCGCGAGGAGTACCGCGAGGGCGGGCGGCTGCTCGTGGAGAAGGTGGAGCGGCTCGCGCCGCGCCGGCTCGCGGTCGTCGGCGTCACGGCGTACCGCACGGCCTTCGGGGAGCCGAAGGCCGCGATCGGGCCGCAGGAGCGGACGATCGGATCCACCCGGATCTGGGCGCTGCCCAACCCGAGTGGTCTCAACGCGCACTGGACGGCGGCGACGATGGCCGAGGAGTTCGCCCGGCTGCGGGCGGCGGCCGAGGCCTAGGGTCCGTCCGGGCCTGATGCGCCGGGCAGGCCCGGGACCGGCGGGTCCACGTCGGTGATGACGGCGAGGAGCTGGAACGGAAGCTCCTTGTCCCATTGGGAGACGCCGAGGCCCGTCCAGCGGCCGTCGGCCCGCCACAGCCACACGTCCGGGATGTGACAGCTGAGCGTGGACCACGGCTCCGGCATCTCCTCGCCGTCCATGCTCCGCTCCAGGACCGACCAGAGGCTCACCTCCTCCGGCGGGCCCCAGCGGGCGGTGAGCAGGGCGGCGAGCCCCTCGCGCTCCGCCTCGTACTGCTCCTCGACGAGCAGTCTGCGGGTGCCGTCGTCCTCCCAGAAGTCCTCGCTCGTCGCGAGCTCCCCTATGTGGAAACCCGGACCGCTGTCGAAGGGTCCGGAGCGCTCCGGTCTCGCCGGGAAGGCGAGCGAGCGGAGTAAGTCGATGGTCGCCAGGTGCCCTGCCGTGGTCATGGGACCAGTAAAGCGGCCGGCACTGACAGTTGGCGTCGCGTCAGGAGGCCGGGGAGCGATCCCCGCCCGTTCCGTGCCGGGGCGGCTCTCGCCGCATCCGGGCCCATTGAGTACCATCCGCCTGAGAAGCGCACGAGCTGGGAGGACACACGGTGGGGCGGCTGACCGGCGGGGATCCGTCTCTGCTGCGGCGGATCAACTCCGCGGTGGTACTCCATGCGCTGCGGGGCGCCGACGCGCCCACGCTCACGGACCTGACCCGGATCACGGGCCTGTCGCGGCCCACGGTCGAGGGGGTCGTCGAGGGCCTCATGGAGGGCGGTCTCGTCGTCGAGTCGGCGCCCGAGGAGGGCGAGGCCCGGCGGCAGGGACGTCCGGCACGGAGGTTCCGCTTCCGCGCCGAGGCCGGTCATCTGCTCGGCATCGAGATCGGCCCGCACCGCGTGGCCGCCCTGCTGTCCGGTCTGGACGGGCGCGTCATCGGCGCCGGGTCCCGCGAGGTGTCGGAGACGTCGCCCGAGGACGAGCGTCTCGACCGGGTGCGTACGGTGGTGGCCGACGTGCTGCGCAGGGCCGGGGTCCCCCGGTCCAATCTGCGGGCGGTCGGTGTCGGCACGCCCGGCATCGTGGAGGCCGACGGCACGGTGCGCCTCGGCACGGCGCTGCCCGGCTGGACGGGACTCGCGCTCGGTGAGCGGCTGAGGCGTTCCTTCCGCTGCCCGGTGATCGTGGAGAACGACGCCAACGCGGCGGCCGTCGCCGAGCACTGGAAGGGTGCCGCGACCGACTCCGACGACATCGTCTTCGTCCTGGCCGGCCTGAGCCCCGGCGCCGGTTCGCTGATCGGCGGCCGGCTGCACCGCGGCTTCGGCGGGGCGGCCGGGGAGATCGGCGCCCTGCACCTGCTCGGCCGGGGCGTCACGCCCGAGCATCTGCTGTCGACCACGGACGAGCCGCTGCACCCGCTGGACGAGCAGGCGGTCGCGGAGGTCTTCGCGCTGGCCCGCAAGGGCGACGCGCGCGCACAGGCGGCGGTGGAGCGGTTCATCCAGCGGCTCGTCCACGACGTGGCGGCCCTGGTCCTCGCGATCGATCCCGAGCTGGTGGTCGTCGGCGGCTGGGCGGCCGGACTCGACGGGGTGCTGCAGCCGCTCCGCGAGGAGCTGGCGCGGTTCTGCCTGCGGCCGCCCCGGGTCGTGCTGTCCCTGCTCGGCGAGGCCGCCGTGGGCACGGGCGCCCTGCGGCTCGCGCTCGACCACGTCGAGGAGCAGCTCTTCGCCGTCGACGGAACGGTGACGGCCCGCCGCTAGGAAGGTGGTGCCTTCCTGGTGACGGGCCGCGGGCCGAGGCGTGGCTGCTACGAGGCCATGACCAGGTCGACCGAGTCGCCGAAGGTGAGGCGGCAGGTGTCGGCGCGGTAGGTGGCCACGGAGACGGCGGCGGTGCGCCCGGCCGAGAGGTAGCGGGTCGTCACGACGAGGACGGGCGCGCCCGGCAGCCGGTCGAGCTCCTTGGCGTCGTCGGCGCGGGCGGAGCCGAGCTCCACGGAGCGGTCCTGGCCGTCGAGGGCGAGGTGCTGGAGTTCGCGCAGGACGGCGCGGGCGCGGGCGGGGCCGGCGGGCGCGTCGATGGCGCTGAGGCCGGGGACGGAGCCGGCCGGCACGTAGAGCAGCTCGGCCGCGACCGGCTGGCCCTGACTGATGCGGATGCGGCGCACGACGTGCACCTGCTCGTCGGTGCCGGTCTCCAGGACGCGGGCGACGGCGGTCGGGGCCGCGTCGGCGGTGGAGTCCTGGGGCTGCCAGACGTCGTCGCCGACGCCGGGCCAGGCCTGCTGGGTGGTGGAGACGTCGACGCCGACGCGGGGCGGGGCGACCGTGGTGCCGACGCCGCGGCGGCGCTGCAGGCGGCCTTCCAGCTCCAGCTGCTCCAGGGCCTGACGGAGCGTGGCGCGGGCGACGCCGAAGCGGGCCGCGAGCTCGCGCTCGTTGGGGAGGATCTCCCCGACGGCGAAGTCCGAGTCGAGCGCTTCGCCGATCACTGTCTTGAGGTGCTGGTACTTCGGCTCCGGTACCGATGCCAGCTGCGTGGTCCCCACCCTGATCCTCCGCAATTCGCCGTGTCCCGCGGCGTTTTTCCGCGCCCTTGTTTATTAAAGGTTCCTGCACTAACTCTGCGACCATAAGGCGAGCCACCCCCTTGGTCAAGACCAATCCTCCGTCGAACGCCCCTGAATGTGACCCTCTGACCTAGATCGTTCACAGGACGTTCGCGCCCTCGTGAGGCCCGCGCAGCAAAAGGCCCCGCCTCCCGGGAGGAGAGGCGGGGCGAGATCGAGCCGAATGGCGTGACCCTGGAGCCTGGGACGTCAGGCGTCGGCGAGGCCCTGGAGCTTGTCGGGGTTGCGGATGATGTGGACGCACTGGACGAGTCCGTCGCGCGACTCGATCTGGAAGACGGTGTCGGGCCGCCCGTCCGCGAGGACGAGCAGGGCGGGGGCGCCGTTGAGCTCCAGGAAGCGGAGCTCGTACCCGACCGCGAAGTCCCGGGCGACGGCGAAGAGGAAGCGGCCCACCTTGTCGGCGCTCTCGATGACCCGCAGCGGCGCCTTGGACTTGCCGCCGCTGTCGCCGACGAGCCGCACGTCCGGGGCGAGGATCGCGAGGAGCTCGCCGAGGTCGCCGCCGGCCGCGGCGGAGAGGAAGCGCTCGGTGAGGTCGCGGCGCTCGGCCGGGTCGACGTCGTAGCGCGGTCTGCCCTCGTCGACGTGGCGCCGGGCGCGTCCGGCGAGCTGGCGCACGGCCGCCTCGGAACGGTCGAGGGCGGTGGCGATCTCCCCGTACGGGAAGCCGAAGGCCTCGCGGAGCACGAACACGGCCCGCTCCAGCGGGGAGAGGGATTCGAGGACCACGAGGACGGCGAGGGAGACGGAGTCGGCGAGCAGCGCGCGCTCGGCGCTGTCGGGGGCGGCGGGGCCGAAGTCGGTGAGGAGGGGCTCGGGGAGCCAGGGGCCGACGTAGGACTCGCGGCGGGCCTGCGCCTGGCGGAGCCGGTCGATGGCGAGCCGGGTGGTGATCCGTACGAGGAAGGCACGCGGTTCCCGGACGGCGTCCCGGTCGGCGGCGGTCCAGCGCAGCCAGGCCTCCTGGACGACGTCCTCGGCGTCGGCGGTGCGGCCGAGCATCCGGTAGGCGACGCCGAGGAGCATCGGGCGGTGCTCCTCGAAGAGTTCGGTGAGGGTGTCGGTGCGGGCGGGAACGGCTGCTGCGATGTCGGTGGGCACGCGTCCATCCCAGCCCACGCCGTCGGCCGTGTCCAGTTTCCGGCTCCCGTCTTGAACTCCTGGCTACTGAGCGGTAATTCTTACTGACGGGACGTCTAAAAGGTGGCGCCTGCCGGTGTTCACGAAGCGCTGCACGAGGAACCGAGGAGCCCGCATGCCCGCACGGATCGCGTTCACGATCGAGACCCCGGCGGGTCCTCGCACCACGTCCCTGACGTACGAGCGGCGGGGCGCGGGCGAACCCCTGCTGCTGCTCCACGGCATCGGGCACCACTGGCAGGCCTGGGAACCCGTCCTCGACGTCCTCGCCGCCGAACGTGAGGTGATCGCCGCCGACCTGCCCGGTTTCGGGGCCTCCGACGGGCTGCCGGAAGGCGTCCCCTACGACCTGTCCACCGTCGTCCCCGTCCTCGGCGCCTTCTGCGAGGCCGTCGGCTTCGAGCGGCCGCACGTCGCGGGGAACTCGCTCGGCGGGCTGCTCGCCCTGGAGCTCGGCCGGGAGAAGCTGGTGCGCTCGGTCACGGCCCTCTCCCCCGCCGGCTTCTGGTCGGAGGCCGAGCGGCGGTACGCCTTCGGGACGCTGCGGGCGATGCGCGGCGCCGCCCTGTCGCTGCCCGTGCCGCTGATCGAGCGCCTCTCCCGTACGGCCGCCGGGCGCACGGTGCTCACCAGCACCATCTACGCGCGGCCCGGCCGCCGGTCACCCGAGGCCGTCGTCGCCGAGACGCTGGCGCTGCGCGGGGCCACCGGCTTCCACCAGACCCTCGCGGCGGGCCGGACCGCCCTCTTCCGCGACGACGTCCCCGCGGTTCCCATCACCGTCGCCTGGGGCAGCCGCGACCGGCTGCTGCTGCGCCGCCAGGGCGTCCGCGCCAAGCACACCCTGCCCGCCGCGCGCCTGGTCCGGCTGCCCGGCTGCGGGCACGTGCCGATGAACGACGACCCTGCTCTGGTCGCACGCGTCATCCTGGACGGCAGCCGCTGAGACGGGCCGGGGTTTCCGCGTGAACAGGCCGGTGCCGAGCGCGGCGCCCGCGCCGACGAGGAGGCTGCCGGCCGCCTGCGGGAGGCCGAAGGCGCCGCCTCCGACCAGGGCGGCGCTCAGGGCGGCGGCGATCGGGATGGCCCCGGTGTAGAGAGTGGCCCTCTCCATACCGACGCGCTGGACGCCCATGTAGAAGAGGACGAATCCGACGACCGTGGCCAGGGCAGCCTGCCAGACCAGAGCGCCCGCCTCCACGGCCATCGGCATCCGCACGAACCCCGCGCCGTCCACGAGCAGCCCGACGAGCGCCGCCTCGGCCGCGCCGATCCCGCAGACGACGGCCGTCAGGAGCTTCGGTCCGAGCAGCCGGAGCACCGGGACGGCGAGGACCGTGAACCCCACCTCGCCGGCGAGCGCCGCCACCGACCAGCCGATCCCGGCCGGGTCCGTCCGCCCCCAGCCCTGCACGGTGAAGGCGCCGGCGGCGACGAGCAGCGCCCCGTAAAGGACGGCGGGTGCGGGCCTGCGGCCCTCGGTCAGCGGGACCAGGACCGCGACGACGACGGGGGCGCAGCCGACCAGGACGCCGGGGACGGCGGGCTCGGCGGTCCGCTCGGCGGCGAGCACGGCGAGGTTGAAGCCGACCATGCCGACGGCCGCGAGGGCGGCGAGCCGCACCCAGTGACGGGCGGTCAGGAGCCGCAGCGGGGCGAGCCCGCCGCGGCCGAGCAGCGGGAGCAGGAGCAGGCAGGCGGCGCCGTACCGGAGCGCCTGTCCCCCCGCGTACGGGTAGGCGCCGAGCAGGCTGTTGGCGGTGAAGGAGGCACCGACGAGGGCGTAGGCGAGGGTCACCAGGAAGACCCCGCGCAAGGCGTTCGCGTTCATGCCTCCGACGCTAGGGACCGGCGCGGCCCCGTTTGAGGTCCACTTCCGTCACGGCATCGGGGACCACTTCTCGTCGAGCGCGGTTCGGGTCCGGGAGCGGAAGGTGCGGCGGTAGGTGTCCGGGGGGACGCCGACGGTCCGGTTGAAGTGGCGGCGGAGTGTCGTGGCGGTGCCCATGCCGGTGGCCTCCGCGACGGCGTCGACGCTGTCGTCGGTGGTCTCCAGGAGCTCCTGGGCGCGGCGGATCCGCTGGGTGAGCAGCCATTGCAGCGGGGTGGTGCCGGTCGCCGCCCGGAAGTGCCGGCCCAGGTGGCGCGAGCTCATCCGCGCCTGGCGTGCCAGGTCCTCCACGGTCAGCGGCTCGCCGAGCCGTGCGACGGCCCAGGGCAGCAGCTCGGTGAGCGGGTGGTCCTCCCGGGTGGGTACGGGAGCGGTGACGAACTGGGCCTGGCCACCGTCCCGGTGCGGGGGCACGACCAGGCGGCGGGCGGCCGTGTTGGCGATCGCCGATCCGTGGTCGAGGCGGACGAGGTGGAGGCAGAGGTCCATCGCGGCGGCCTTGCCGGCCGAGGTGAGCACGCTGCCGTTGTCCACGTAGAGGACGTCCGGATCCACCTCCACCCGGGGATACCGCTCGGCGAGGGCCTCGGTGTGCGCCCAGTGGGTGGTGGCGCGCCGGCCGTCGAGGAGGCCCGCGGCGGCCAGGACGAACGCGCCCGTGCAGAGGGAGGCCACGCGCGCGCCCGCCTCGTGGGCGGCGCGGACGGCGTCGACCAGGTCGGCGGGCGGTTCCTCGTCGACGTCGGCCCAGCCGGGGACGATCACCGTGTCCGCGTACGGGAGCCGGTCGAGCCCCTGGTCGGGCTCCATGCGGAACCGCTCCACGCGCGCGGGGCCCGGCCCGCAGAGGGTCACGTCGTACCAGGGGACGTCCACCGCGTCCGGGGCGGAGCCGAACACCTCGTACGCGAGGGAGAGTTCGAAGTGCAGCATGCCGTCGGTGACGGCCAGGGCGAGCGTACGCATGTCCGTAATTGTACGGGGCATGGCGTTCCGGACACTCGCGGTGGCCGCCAACGACCGCCAGGATGGACGTAGTTCAACATTCGACAACCGGGCACTTGTGATGACCGGGAACGGCGGGAGAAGTCATGGGATCGGATCAGCGGGTCGTCGTGTTCGGGGCCTACGGCCACACCGGGCGCTTCGTGGTGGCGGAGCTCCTGGAGCGGGGGTACGTCCCGGTGCTGTCCGGCCGCGACGCCGGCAGGCTGGAGACGCTCGCCGCGGCGCACGAAGGCCTCGACGTCCGCCCGGCGTCGGTCGACGACCCGGCCTCGCTCGACCGCGCGCTGGCCGGAGCGGCGGCCGTGATCAACTGCGCGGGGCCGTTCGCCGCGACCGGCGCCCCGGTGATCGAGGCCGCCCTGCGCGCCGGAATCCCGTACGTGGACGTGGCCGCCGAGATCGAGGCCAACGCCGACACCTTCGCCCGCTTCACGGACCGCGCCCGCGCCGCCGGAACGGTCGTCCTCCCGGCGATGGCCTTCTTCGGCGGCCTCGGCGACCTCCTCGCCACCACGGCCATGGGCGACTGGACGGCCGCCGACGAGGTGCACGTCGCGTACGGGCTGAGCAGCTGGCACCCCACGGCGGGCACCCTCACGGCGGGCAAGGTCTCCCGGGAACGGCGGAACGGCCGGCACGTCCGCTACAGCGGCGGACGCCTCGAGTACCACGACGACGCGTTCTCGGTCGTGGAGTGGCCCTTCCCCGCTCCGCTGGGCCCGCGGCCCGTCATCGGCGAGTTCACCATGGCCGACGTGGTGACCGTCCCCAGCCATCTGAAGGTGCCCGAGGTACGCACGTACATGGCGGTCGACGCCGCCCAGGACCTGTCGGCTCCGGACGCGACGGCACCCACCGCCGTCGACGAGCGCGGCCGGTCCGCGCAGACCTTCCTCGTGGACGTCGTCGTGCGCTCCGGGGGCACGGAACGCCGGGCCGTCGCCGCCGGCCAGGACATCTACGCCGTCAGCGCACCGCTCGCGGTGGAGGCGGTCCACCGCATCCTCACCGGCCGGACCCGCACGACCGGAGTCGCCTCGGCCGGCGCGCTGTTCGACGCGCCGGACTTCCTGCGCGCGCTGTCCGGGCAGCTGACCCTGGACCTGGGGCGGTGACGATCAGTCGGGGGCGGGGGCGGAGCGGGGCAGCCCGCGCGCGCCGTCGGTGCGTGCGCCGTTGAGCCTGGCCCCGGTCAGCGTGGCCCCTCGGAGGTCGGCGTCGGTGAGGTCCGCACCCGCGAGATTCGCACGGGTCAGGTTCACCTCGCGCAGGTCGGCGCCGTGCAGATCGGCACCCTGCAGGTCGGCGCCGGTCAGGTTCGCGCTCTCCGCCACGACGCCGGCGACGACCTCGGCCTGCAGGGACGGGTCGGCCGCGCTGAGCCGTGCGCCACGGAGATGGGCGCCGGCCAGGGACGCGTCCGTCAGATCGGCATCGGCCAGGATCGCTCCCGTCAGAGTCGATCCGCCGAGATACGCGCCGGTGAGATCCGCGTCCCAGAGCACGGCACGAGACAGATCGGACGGCTTGACGCGCAGCGGGACATCGTCCGTCGTCCCCAGGAAGGTCCCTCGCAGGATGGCACCGCTGAGGTCCGCGCCGACCAGGTTCGTCTCCAGCACATTCGCCTCGGACAGGTCGGCCAGGCTCAGATCGGCCTCGCCGAGGTCGACCCGCAGGAGCGTCGACCGGCTCAGGTTGACCTCGGCCGCGAACGCGCTCCGCAGGTCGATCCCCGACAGGTCGGCATGGCGCAGGTCCGCGCCTTCGAGGTTGACGTACGCGAACGGGGCACGCTCGCGCGGGAACGCACCGCCCTCGGGCACCTTCGCGAGGTCCTTGACGGCCCAGCTCGTCAGGAACAGACCCCGGAGGTCCACCCGGCTCCAGTCGACCGGGGTGCCGCCGTCGTGGCGGGCGGAGCGGTGGGCCAGGACGTTCACCACGGCGGTCACGTCCGTCGGCGGACGACGGTGGTCGGGTGTCTCCTGTCCCTCCGGTGGTTCCTCCGGCTCCTTCACGAACCCGGTCGCCGGGACGCTCGCATGGCGGCGCACGTACGCCGAGAGGACCTGGACGACCCTCGGCTGATCGCGCGGCGAGTCCTGCATGATGCGTTCGAGGGCGTAGATGCCACCGAAGCGCACGTCGAGCGACGGGGAGCCGAGGTTGGTGATCGCGTCGTTGAACCTGCTCGTGAGCTGGCCCTGTTCCGTGACCCGTACCTCCCGCCAGGTGAAGAGCAGCGCCACCATCGCGGCCAGACCGGGCAGCACGGCCACCACGAGCACGGGCCACTGCGTGCGGCCCGCACGGCCCGCGCCGGAGTCACGCGCACCTCGGCGCCGCCGCCGGGCTTCGCGCCGGTTCGCGATCCGCGCCAACAGCCCGCTGCCCGTGCGTCCCCTCACCCGTCCATGGCAGTCGACCGGCCCCGGAACGGGCCGACGCCACACCGCCGATGCACCCGATCGACGTAGCTGCCGCCGCACCGGCCCCGGCATCATGGGTCCCGACCGGGACCGAATGCGGGGCCCGGCGCGGGGCGGCGAGAAGGGCCATGCGGCATGGGGAGTCAGGGGCAGGCGGCCTGGGAGCTGCTGCTGCCGGCCGTCGGGGCTCCGGCGCGGCGGCGGGGGCGGGCGTTGCAGGAGGCGCTGCGGGAGGCGGTGCGTTCGGGGCGGCTCGCGGCCGGGACGCGGCTGCCGTCGACCCGTGAGCTCGCCGCCGACCTCGGCGTCTCGCGGGGGCTCGTCACCGAGGCGTACGAACAGCTGACGGCCGAGGGATACCTGCGCAGCGACCGGGGCGCGGGGACCTGGGTGGGCGGCGCGGCCCGCGCGGCCGTGCCAACGGCCCGCGACCTGGCCGCCGGGGCGCCGGGGGTCCGGGTGGACTTCCGCCCCGGGACCCCGGACCTGTCGCTGTTCCCGAGGAGCGCGTGGGCGGCGGCGCAGCGGTCCGTGCTCACGCGGCTCCCCCACCCGGCGCTCGGCTACCCGGACCCGCGCGGACTCCCCGGGCTGCGCGAGGCACTGGCCGCGATGCTGGCCCGGCGGCGGGGCGTGGTCGCCGATCCGGAGCGTCTCGTGGTCTGTTCGGGCGTGGCGCAGGCGTCGACGCTCCTCGGCTTCGTCCTGCGCGCGCGGGGACTGCGCCAGGTGGGGATCGAGGATCCCGGCAGCCCGGAGCACGGACGGCTGTTCGCCTCCACCGGCATGGAGACGGTGTGGCTGCCGCTCGACGAGGAGGGGCTGCGCCCGGGGCCGCTCGCCGACTCCGGGGTACGGGCGGTGGTCGTGACGCCCTCGCACCAGTTCCCGTCCGGTATCAGCTGGTCGGCGGAACGCCGTGCCGCGCTCCTCGACTGGGCGCGCGCGGTGGACGGGTACGTCCTGGAGGACGACTACGACGGCGACTTCCGCTACGACCGGGCGCCCGTCGGCGCGCTCCAGGGCCTCGACCCCGAGCGGGTCGCCTACGCGGGCTCGGTCAGCAAATCGCTCGCCCCGGGGCTGCGGCTGGGCTGGATGCTCGTGCCGGAGGCCCTGCTCGCCGAGGTCGTCGAACGCAAGCGGACGATGGACCTCGGCAATCCCGTACTCGACCAGGCCGTCCTCGAGGAGTTCGTGACGCGCGGCGGGTACGACCGGCAGCTGCGCCGCTGCCAGCGCGCCTACCGGGAACGGCGCGACGCCCTCCTCGCGGCGCTCGCGGACCATCTGCCCGGCACCCGGGTGAGCGGGATCGCGGCCGGACTGCACGTCATCGCGCGCGTACCGGCGCGGTTCGGGCCACCGGAGCGCTTCCTGGCACGGGCGGCGGAGGCCGGGGTGGCGCTGCGCCCCCTGGAGGAGTACGGCACGGCGCGACCGGCGGACGGGGACGTACGGCTCGTCATCGGGTATGCGCACTTGGCGCCTTCGGCGATCGGCACCGGGGTCAGGCTGGTGGCGGAGGCGTGTGGGAGGGGGTGACTGGGCCGGCTTGGCTCCGGGATCCGGGATCCGAGGTCGGGATCCAATATCCCGGATTCGACGATGGGATCCAGGATCCGGGATTCAAAGGTGGGATCCAATATCCCGGATTCGAAGTCGGTATCCAGGATCCGGGATTCGAAGATGGGATCCAGGATCCCGGATCCAATGTCTGGATCCAGGACATTGGATCCACGCCCCAGCCCCCAAGGACGTTCTGTTCACGCAGGGTTCGCGCGGGCGCCGCACCCGGCCGTTAGGCATGGGTGCGGCGCGGCGCCCCGGCCGTGAGCAACGGGGTGGCGCACCGTCCGCGACCGGAACGACCCGACCCCGGAGGCCTTTTCATGTCCCTTTCCGTGCCCGGCTCCTCCCCCTCCCCCGCCCGGCGCAGTGTCCTGCGCGGCTCGCTGGCCGCGTCGGCGGCGCTCACCCTCGGCGGCACCGGTCTCGCCGCCCCCGCGTTCGCGCTGTCGGGCCGGCCCCGGGCGGAGTGGGGTGTGCAGGCGGGTGACGTCACGGCCTCCTCCGGTCTGGTATGGGTGCGTTCGGACCGGCCGGCGCGGATGCTGGTGGAGACCTCTGCGACGGAGTCCTTCCGACACGCGCGCCGCCACCTCGGGCCGCTGATCGGCGCGGACACGGACTTCACCGGCACGACCGCCCTGCGCGGCCTGCCCGCCGGCGAGCAGGTCCACTACCGGGTCACGCTCGTCGACCCGGACGACCCGCGCCGGGCGGGCGAGCCGGTCCTCGGCACCTTCCGTACGGCTCCGGACCGGCGCCGGGACGGGGTCCGCTTCCTGTGGTCCGGCGACATCGCGGGGCAGGGCTGGGGCATCAACCCGGACATCGGGGGCTTCCGCGCGTACGAGGAGATGCGCCGGCTGGACCCGGACTTCTTCCTGTGCAGCGGCGACACGATCTACGCCGACGGGGTGATCCAGCCGAGCGTGACCCTCCCGGACGGGCGGATCTGGCGGAACGTCACGACGCCGGAGAAGTCGAAGGTCGCCGAGACCCTCGACGAGTACCGGGGCAACTTCCGCTACAACCTGCTCGACCACAACGTCCGGGCCTTCAACGCGCAGGTCCCGTCGGTGGTGCAGTGGGACGACCACGAGGTGCGGAACAACTGGTACCCGGGCCAGATCCTGGACGACGCCCGCTACACGGAGAAGGACGTGGACGTCCTCGCGGCCCGCGCCTCGCGCGCGTTCGGCGAGTACTTCCCGGTCTCCACCCTCCACCCGCGCGGTGAGGGGCGCGAGCGGCGGATGCACCGGGTCGTGCGGTACGGGCCGCTGCTCGACGTGTTCGTGCTCGACATGCGCTCGTACCGGAACGCCAACTCGCCCGGCCGGCAGGCCGACGACACCACCGGCATCCTCGGGGCCGAGCAGCTGGCGTGGCTCAAGCGGGAGCTGGCCGCGTCCAGGGCGGTGTGGAAGGTGCTCGCGGCGGACATGCCGATCGGTCTCGTCGTCACGGACGGCGCGGCGAACTTCGAGGCGATCGCGCAGGGCGACCCGGGTGCGCCGCTGGGCCGGGAGCTGCAGATCGCGGAGCTGCTGCGGTTCGTGAAGCACCGGCGGATCACCGGGACGGTGTGGCTGACGGCGGACGTCCACTACACCTCGGCGCAGCACTACGCGCCGGAGCGGGCGGCGTTCCAGGACTTCGCCCCCTTCTGGGAGTTCGTGTCCGGTCCGCTGGCGGCGGGCGGGTTCCCGGCGAACGCCCTCGACGCGACGTTCGGTCCGGAGCGGGTCTTCGTGCGGGCGCCGGAGCGGGCGAACCTGTCGCCGATGGAGAGCCCGCAGTACTTCGGCGAGGTCGACATCGACGGCGGGAGCGGGGAGCTGACGGTACGGCTGCGGGCGGAGGGCGGGACGGTGCTGTTCAGCAAGGTCCTCCAGCCGGGGCGGGTCGGGCAGTAACCGCAGGTCAGGGGCGGGCGGAGGTGCGGACCGGGTGATTGTCAGTGGCGGGTCCTAACGTCGTTCCCATGACGCGATCCGCTCAGGAGCTCTCCTCCGTCCGCCCGTCCGCGCCGGAGTCCCCGGGCTCGGGAACCGGCGCGGAGCGCCCGTCCCGTGTCGACGGGCTGCTGGCCGCGGTGCTCGCCGGGGAGGCCAACCGGGTGCCTGGACTTCTGGAGCCGCTGGACGCCGCCGAGCGCAAGGCCGCGCTCGCACGGCTGAAGGTGCTGCGCGCCGAGGTGCGCGCCGGGGAGTGGGCGACGCCTCCGTACGTGCCGAGCCGCATCCGCAGCGCGCTGTATGTGGCGGGCGCCGGCTGTCTCCCGACGCCGGTGGCCGCGGCGAGCTGGCTCGGCGCGCGCGACCTGCAGATCCGGGAGGAGGACAAGCCCCTGGTCCTCGCGGCGCTCGGCGATCCCGACCCGGAGTGGGCGGCGGACCTGGCGGGGCGGCTGGCCGGGCGCCGGGCCGTGGCGGAGAACAGCTACCCGCTTCTCCACGGGCTGATCGTCCGCGCCGGACACACCGTTCCCCCGACCGACGGCTACGTCACCGGGTGGACCTGGCACCTGAACGACGACCGGCTCGTGGAGCGGCTCCGGGAGGACCCGCAGACACCCGCCCTGGTGGCGCACGCCCTGACGATGGCCGAGCCGCCCGAGCGGCTGTCCCGGCCGGTCGGGCGCCGGCCGGAGAGGCACTGGCCGTCGGCGCTGCGGACCCTCGTCGAGGAGGGGGTCCTGGACCGTGCGCGGGTCCTTGACCTGTGCGTGTCCCGGCTGCTGCGCGGCGGTCCCGTCCGGAACCTGCGCCTCCCGCTGCAGGTGGTGCAGCTCCTCGCACCGGACGCGGAGGAGCTGCGGACGCGGATCCCGGACTGGGTCGGGATCGCGGCCGACGCGCCGTCGGTCGTCGCCGGATACGCCCAGGACGTCCTGGTGGAGCTCGCCTCGGCGGGGTCGGTGCCGGTCGGGGCGCTGGCCGAGATGACGTCGGGGGTTCTGTTCCGTACCGAGAAGAAGCTGGTGCGGGCCCAGTTGGCGCTGGTCGGGAAGGTGCTCGCGCGAGAGCCGGGCGCGGCCGGGGAACTGCTGCCGGCCGTGACGGAGGCGTTCGGGAGCGAGGACACGGACATCCAGGAGCGGGCGCTCAAGCTGGTGGGCCGTCATCTGGACTCCGTGGACGAGGGCGTGCGGCGCGAGCTGGCCGAGGCAGCCGGGCTGCTGAGCCCGACGCACCGGCGGGCCGCCGAGGAGCTGTTCGGTGCGGACCTGGAGCCGGAGGCAGCACTTCCGTACGAGGAGATCCTGCCGCCGGTGCCCGGGGCGCAGCCGGTCCCGCCCCCGGCGACGACGATCGAGGCGCTGGTGGCGGAGCTGGTGGTGCAGCGGCTCCCGGAGGACCCCGTGGCGTTCGAGCGGGCGCTCGACGGTCTGGTGCGGCTCGCGCACCGGGACCGGGCGGCGGTCGCGGAGGCGGTGCGGGAGGCTTTCCCCTCGGCTCGGGGGGAGCAGCGAACCCACGACTTCATTCACACCGCGCAGGGGATCCATGTGGTGCTGGCGGGGGTCATCGGCTTGCTGGACCCGACGCTCGTCGCCTTCCAACGGGCCAAGGGGCCCGGCGCGGACTCCTGTCTCCACCAGGCCTTGTCGGGGGTCCTCGACGCCCGTCTGTGGGAGGCCGCCGACCTGGTGGGCACGGGCGCGCTGCCGTTCCTCCTCGCCACGCCGACCCGGCACACGGGAGCGATCGACCCGCTGGTCCTGGTGGAGCGGCTGCGACTGTACGGGGAGGCGGGCGTCGAGCCCGCTCCGGCCGATCTCGCGCAGGCCCTGCTCCGGGTGGAGCGGGACGGTCCGTCGGCGGGGCGGGCGGTCAAGAAGGCGGATGCGCTCGGCACTCCGGCCGGCCGGCGGCTGGCCGCCTGGCTGAGAGAGGAGGCGGCCGTGGGGGCGACCGTACGGATCCTCCGGCGGGACGAGGACACGTCCCTGCGGCGGTACCACCTGATCGACCGCCTCGTCGTCGACCTCGGCGCGCACCAGGCGGTGCGGGCGGAGTTCCCGCCCGCCTTCCAGTGGCTCGGTGGCGCCCTGGAGGCGACCCCCTGGCCCTGCCACCACGGCAGCGAGGACCGCGCGCAGTGGGCTGCCGTACTGCCGGCCGACCGTGAGCTGCTCGCGGCCTGCCTCCTGCCGACGCTCGCGCACTCCGCCGGGGCGGACGAGCGCGGCGCGACCGAACCGCTGACCGCGCTGGCCGAGGCCGAGGGCCCGGTGGGCCGGGCGGTGCTGCTGGCCCTGGCGTGCGGTCTCGGCTGTGTGGACGCGGACGACCGGCTGCGCGCGGTGGACGCCGTGCTCGTCCTGGCGGCGCGGGGCGAGCTGAATCCCCGGCGGCTCGGCGAGGAGCTGGCGTGGCTGGTCGCGGAGGGTTCGGTCAAGCCGAACCGGCTGGCGGACGCGGCCCGTACGGCGGCCGTCACGGGGGCGTACGGGACGGTCTGGGAGATCCTCGCGGCGGTGCTCGCGAAGCTGCCGGCCCGGGCGAGACCGGTCCACGGGCTCGGCGAGGTCCTCGCGGTCGCCGCCGACTGTGTGGAGCGGTGCGGGGCCCGCGGTGAGCTCGCCGGGCTCGACGCGCTCGCCTCCGGGCGGGCTTCCTCGCAGCTGGTGGTGCAGGCCAGGCGGCTGCTGAACGCACTCCGCCAGGGAGCCGATCAACCTCTGACGGAAACGGTCTGAATCGGTCGTTAAGCCGCCAGATCGGCGCTTAACCCGTCAGTCACAAAGCGTTCGTGATCACGCAACACCGCTGGGTCACAGTGAAGCCATGACCGATGTGACGTCCTCGAAGAGCACCCGCCGCCCGCACCACTGGCGGCACGACCTGATCGAGCTCGCCGCCATGTTCACCGCCGTGGTGGTGGCGGACACGATCGCCAAGACCATCGCCAAGGGCCCCGACGGCCCCTACCTCCTGGTCTTCTCGGCGATCGCGCTGATCGCCACCGCCGGGTTCCACACCTGGTGGGCACGGCGGCACAGCCATGCCAGCCATGCCCCGCCCGCCCGTGACACCGGCGGGCGCCCCACCACGGAGGCCGTGACCTCACCCGTAGACCACAAGAAGGAGGAGCCGGCGCCGCCCGCCGAGACGACGCTGTGGCGGATGCGGACCACCGTCGCGGACACCCCGGGCAGCCTCGCCGCGCTGTGCACGGTCCTCGCCCGCCTGGGCGTGGACATCCTCACCCTCCAGACCCACCCGCTCGGCGACGGCACGGTCGACGAGTTCCTGCTGCGCGCCCCCGCCGACCTCTCCGCGCAGGCACTCGCCCGCGAGACGGCGGCCGCCGGTGGCCGCGACACCTGGACCGAGCGGGCCGACGCCCACGACCTGGTGGACACCCCCACCCGGGTCCTCGGCCTGGCCACCCGTACCGCCCTCGACGCGGCCGAACTCCCGCTCGCGCTGCGCCAGCTCCTGGGCCGCTGCACCCTCCACTCGGTGCCGGCGGTCTCCCTCACGGGTCGCCCCACGGGCGAACAGGCCCCGGTCGAGGGCGTCCTGGAGGAGACCGTGATGCGACTGCGCGACCCGCACGGCGGCACCCTCATCATCGAGCGGCCCTATCTGCCGTTCACCCCGACCGAGTTCGCCCGGGCCCGCGCCCTCGTCGAGCTCGACGCCCGGCTCGGCCCCCGTGTCCCGCGCAGCCAGGACGTGCTGACCCTGCCCGAGGGCAACGAGATCACCGTCCGCCGGGCCGACCAGCGCGACCTGGCCGCCGCGCGCGCCATGCACGACCGCTGCTCGGCCCGCACGCTCGGCCTGCGCTACCACGGCCCGGTCGGCGACGCAGAGCGCTATCTCGACCACCTGCTCAGCCCCCGCTTCGGCCGCACCCTCGCCGTCCAGACGGCCTCGGGCCGGCTCGTCGCCCTCGGCCACCTGCTGTGGGACGGCGACGAGACGGAGGTCGCCCTCCTCGTCGAGGACGACTGGCAGCGGCGCGGCATCGGCTCCGAGCTCCTCGGCCGACTGGTGGCGATGGCCGAGGAGACCGGCTGCGACAGCGTGTACGCCGTGACGCAGTCCTCCAACACGGGAATGGTGGCCGCGATGCGGGCGCTGAACCTCCCCCTCGACTACCAGATCGAGGAGGGCACGCTGGTCATCACCGCCCGGCTGGCCCCGGCACCGCGACCGGCCGCCCGGACGCAGCAGCAGCCGCACGAAGGGGCGCGCCGGGCGGAGCACTGAGCGCCTGGGTCAGGTCGCGCCACAGGTCCTCGACGTCCTCCAGGCCGACCGACATGCGCAGCAGCCGGTCGCTGACGCCCGCCGAACGCCGGTCTCCCTCGGCCACGATCCGGTGGCTGATGGAGGCCGGGTGCTGGATGAGGGTGTCGACGCTGCCGAGGCTGACCGCCGGGGTGATGAGCCGTACGCCGGCGATCACGTCGTGCGGGTCCCCGTACACCTCGAAGGCGATCATCGCGCCGCCGATCCGGGGGTAGTGGACGCGGGCGATCCGGGGGTCGGTGGCGAGCCGCCGGACGAGCTCGGCGGCCGACGAGGACGCCGCCCTGACCCGTACCGGAAGGGTGGAGAGGCCGCGCAGGAGCAGATAGCCGGCGAGCGGGTGGAGCACCCCGCCGGTGGCGAAGCGGACCTGGCGGAGGGTACGGGCGAACTCCTCGTCGCAGGCGACGACACCGCCCATGACGTCGCCGTGGCCGCCGAGGTACTTGGTGGCGCTGTGCAGCACGATGCGGGCGCCCTGCTCGACGGGGCGCTGGAGCACCGGCGTGGCGAAGGTGTTGTCGACGAGCAGCGGGACGGAGCCGCAGGAGTGGGCGATGGCCCGGATGTCGGCCTCGGCGAGGGTCGGGTTGGCGGGCGACTCGACCATGACGAGCCCGGTGTCGGGCCGGATCGCGTCGGCTATGCCCGCCGGGTCGGTCCAGGTCACCTCGGTGCCGAGCAGCCCCGCCTCGAGGAGGTGGTCGCTGCAGCCGTACAGCGGGCGGACCGCGACGACGTGGCGCAGGCCCTGGCTCGCGCGGGCGAGGAGCACGGCGGTGAGGGCGGCCATGCCGCTGGCGAAGGCGACGGCGGCCTCGGCGCCCTCCAGGCGGGCGAGGGCCTCCTCGAAGCGCGCCACGGTCGGGTTGTCGAGCCGGGCGTAGACGGGCGGCCCGTCGAGCCGGGCGCCCGTGGTGGCGAACTCGTCGATGCGCGCGGCCTCGGCCCGGGCGTCGTACGAGGGGTAGGTGGTCGACAGGTCGAGCGGCGGGGCGTGCAGCCCGAGTCCGGCGAGGTCTTCGCGGCCCGCGTGCACGGCTTCGGTGGCAAGGGCCCTCGGGGTGACCGAGAGGCCGTGATCCATGGCGTCCATGGCGGCACTGTGAACGGATACCGGAAGGTAGTGCGAATCGGCCGTGCTACGTTCGCCAGATGGCTGATTCTGTCGTACTGGACGCGGTCGATCTGCACATTCTTCGCCTCCTGCAGAACGACGCCCGGAGCACCTACCGCGAACTCGCCGCCGAGGTCGGCGTCGCACCCTCCACCTGCCTGGACCGGGTGGCGCGGCTGCGCCGCACCGGGGTGATCCTCGGACACCAGCTACGACTGGATCCGGCCAAACTCGGGCGTGGGCTCGAAGCGCTGCTTCTCGTCCAGGTCCGCCCCCATCGGCGTGAACTGATCGGTCCGTTCGTCGACCGGATCCGGGCCCTGCCCGAGTCCCGGGCGCTGTTCCACCTCACGGGGCCCGACGACTACCTGGTGCACGTGGCCGTGGCGGACCCCGCCGACCTGCAGCGTCTCGTCCTGGACGAGTTCACCTCGCGTCGCGAGGTGGCCCGCGTGGAGACCCGGCTGATCTTCCAGCAGTGGGAGTGCGGACCCCTCCTGCCGCCCTCCTCCGGCCCTTCCTTGTCAGCCGACTGAGCCCGGACGAGGGTGACGCGGGCCCGTCGGAGGCGCCAGGATGACCCCCATGCCAGACACTTCCAGCAGCCCGCTGCCCCGCCAGGTCGCCGACGACCACGTCGACGCCCTCATCGCCCTCGACCCGATCATCGGTACGTACCTGGGAGTCAAGGAGAGCGCCGGACGGCTGCCGGACTTCTCGCCCGCCGGGCACCGCGCGGTGGCCGAGCTCGCCCGCCGCACGCTCGCCCGGCTCGACGAGGCGGAGCGGGCCCCGGGCGCGGACGACGACGCCGAGCGGCGCTGCGCCCGGCTCCTGCGGGAACGGCTCGCGGCGGAACTCGCCGTGCACGAGGCCGAGGAGCACCTCTGCGCGGTCAGCAACATGCGCTCGCCCGCGCACAGCGTCCGGATCGTCTTCACCGTGATGCCGACGGAGACCGAGGCGGACTGGACGGCGGTCGCAGCCCGGCTGCGTGCCGTCCCCGCCGCGTTCGAGGGCTATCGCGCCGCGCTCGCCCTCGGCCTGGAGCGCAAGCTCCTCGGCGGGCCGCGCCCCACCGCCACCTTCGTCGGCCAGCTCACCGAGTGGGCGGGCGACGGCACCGGGAGGCCCGGCTGGTTCGAGGAGTTCGCCGCCGCCGGCCCCGACACGCTGCCCGAGGAGCTGAGGGCCGAGCTCGCGGCGGCCGCCAAGGATGCCACCGCCGCTGTCGAGGCGCTGCGGGACTGGATGCGGGACGTGTACGCGCCGGCCGTCGCCGACGCCCCGAACACGGTGGGCCGCGAGCGGTACCAGCGCTGGACCCGCTTCTTCAACGGCACCGACCTGGACCTCGACCAGGCGTACGCGTACGGCTGGGCCGAGTACCACCGGCTCCTGGGCGAGATGCGGACCGAGGCCGAGCGGATCCTGCCGGGCGCCGACCCGTGGGAGGCGCTCGCCCACCTCGACGAGCACGGCACCCACATCGAGGGCGTCGAGGAGGTCCGGGTCTGGCTCCAGGAGCTCATGGACGAGGCCATCGGGGCGCTCGACGGCACCCACTTCGAACTCGCCGAGCGGGTACGGCGGGTGGAGTCCCGGATCGCCCCGCCGGGCGGCGCCGCCGCGCCGTACTACACCGGCCCCTCCGAGGACTTCGCGCGCCCCGGCCGCACCTGGCTGCCCGTGGACGGCACCACCCGCTTCCCGGTGTACGACCTGGTGTCGACCTGGTACCACGAGGGCGTGCCCGGCCATCACCTCCAGCTCGCGCAGTGGGTGCACGTCGCCGACCGGCTCTCCCGCTACCAGGCGACGATCGGCAAGGTCAGCGCGAACTCGGAGGGCTGGGCGCTGTACGCGGAGCGCCTCATGGACGAACTCGGCTTCCTGCCGGACGCGGAGCGCCGCCTCGGCTACCTCGACGGCCAGATGATGCGCGCCTGCCGGGTGATCGTGGACATCGGGATGCACGTCGGCCTGGAGATCCCCGCGGAGTCGCCGTTCCACCCGGGCGAGCGGTGGACGCCGGAGCTCGCCCAGGAGTTCTTCCAGCTGCACAGCAGCCGCCCGCCGTCGTTCGTGGAGAGCGAGATGACCCGCTACCTGTCGATGCCGGGCCAGGCGATCGGCTACAAGCTGGGCGAGCGCGCCTGGCTGCTCGGCCGCGCCAACGCGCGGGCCGCGCACGGCGACGCCTTCGACGCGAAGGCCTGGCACATGGCGGCGCTCTCCCTGGGACCGCTGGGCCTGGACGACCTGGTGGACGAGATCTCCCGGCTCTGAGCCGTTCGGATGCCGAGAATCCCCGGTCGTTCACTTGATCGACCGGGGATTCCCCTCCAGGCTCTCCCCCATGAGCACCGCATACACTCCGGACGCCACCGACTGGCGCATCCTCGAAGCCCTCCAGTCCGAGGGCCGCGCCAGCTTCGCCGAGCTCGCCCGCGCGGTGTCCATGTCGCCGTCCGCCGTGACCGAGCGGGTGCGCCGCCTGGAGGACGCCGGGGTGATCACCGGGTACACGGCGATCGTCGACCAGGACCGTCTGGGCCTGCCCATCCTCGCGTTCGTACGGCTGCGCTACCCGCACGGCAACTACAAGCCGTTCCACGACCTGATCGACGCCACGCCCGAGGTCCTGGAAGCCCACCACGTCACCGGGGACGACTGCTTCGTCCTCAAGGTCGCCGCCCGCTCCATGAAGCACCTGGAGGGGATCACGGGGAAGATCGCCACGCTGGGCGCGGTGACCACCAGCGTCGTCTACTCCTCCCCGCTGCCCCGCCGCTCCCTCAGCCGCTGAGCACAGCGCCTCAGCCGCGTCGCCTCAGCCGCTGAGCGCTTCCCCTCCGGTGCGCAGCCGGACCGCCGAACCCTGCCGGGCCTTCACGACCTCCAGCTGGGCCGGGATGCGGCGGCGCAGGTCGCCGACGTGGCTGACGATGCCGACGCTGCGGTCCCGCTCGCGCAGCGAGTCGAGGACGTCGAGGACCTCGTCGAGCGTCTGGTCGTCGAGGCTTCCGAAGCCCTCGTCGATGAAGAGGGTGTCGAGCCGGACCCCGCCGGCCTCGTCGGTGACGACGTCGGCGAGGCCGAGGGCGAGGGCGAGGGAGGCGAAGAAGGTCTCGCCGCCGGAGAGCGTGGCCGTGTCGCGCTCGTTGCCGGTCCAGGAGTCGACGACGTGCAGCCCGAGACCGGACCGCTTGCCGCCGGAGCGCGCGTCGGAGTGGACCAGGGTGTAGCGGCCCGAGGACATGCGCTGGAGGCGGGCACTCGCGGCGGCCGCGACCTGTTCGAGCCGGGCGGCGAGCACGTACGACTCCAGGCGCATCCGGCGCTCGTTCTCCACGGAGGTGCCGGCGGTGAGGGCGGCGAGGCGGGCCACCCGGTCGTACTCCTCGCGCAGCGGGCCGAGGCGGCGGACCTCGGTGACGGCCTGCCGGGAGAGTCCGTCGAGTCCGGTGGCCCGCTCGCGGGCCGCGGCGAGGGCGGAGTCGGCCTCGCGGAGCGCGCGTTCCGCCGCCGTGTGCGCGGCGTCGGCGCTCGCGGGGTCGGCGGGCGGCAGCGCTGCGGCCTCGGCCGTGCCGGGCTCGGCGAGCCGGTCCGCGACGGCGGCGGCCTCGGCCTGCCAGGCGTCCACGCGCCGCTGGAGCTCGCGTCGTTCGCTCTCGCCGAGGAGGGCGCCGGCGGCCTCGGCCGGGGTGGCGAAGCCCGCCCGGTAGGCGGCGTCGGCGAGCCGGTCGTCGGCCTCCTTGAGGCGCTGGGCGGCGAGTTCGGCGGTGCGTACGGTTCCGGCGGCGTCGACGAGGAGGGCGATGCGCCGCTCCAGGAGGGTGGCGTGTTCGGCCACGCTGGCGAACGCGCCGCGTCCCCGGGCGAGTTCCTCGTCGAGCGCGGACTGCTCCCGCTCCAGGGCCTCCCGGCGCGAGGTCCGCGCGGCGACCCGCCGCTCGGCCTCCCGCTGCGCTGCGACCCGCTCCTCGTGCTCCCGCTCGGCGCGCGCGAGCGCCTCCCGCGCGCTGTGCGTCTGCCCGGCGAGGGCGTGCGCCTCGGCGTGCAGCCGGGCCAGCTCCTCGACCTCGGCGGAGAGTTCGACGACGGTGGGCTCCTCCGGCCCTGCCAGCGCCTCCGTACGCGCCGCGGACCAGGACTCGCGGGTGACGGCCAGTTCGCGTTCGGCGGCCGTGCGGTGCTCCTCGGCGCGGGTGTAGGCCGCGTAGGCGGCGTCCTCGGTGGCGCGGTCGACGTGGTCGGCGGTGGTGCGGGCGGGCGCCGGGTGGTCGGTGGAGCCGCAGACCTGGCAGGCGTCGCCGGGGGTGAGGGTGGCCGCGAGTTCGGCGGCGATGCCCTCCAGGCGGCGGGACTTGACGTCGAGCCAGCTCTCGTGGGCGGTGTTGCGCCGCTCGCGGGCCTCCGCGAGGCGGGTCTCGGCCGTCCGGGTGTCCTCGGCGAGGGCGTCGCGGCGGCGGGCCGCGGCGAGCCGGCGGCGGGCGGGGTCGAGGCGGCCCGCGAGGTGTTCGGCGCGGGCGGCGGCGTCGCGGGCGGCCTCGACGCGTTCGGTGAGGGCGGCGCGGCGCGGTTCCCAGCCGGCGAGCCAGTCGGCCGCGTCCCGGAGGGCGTCCTCGTCGGCGCGCGCCTCCCGGGCGAGTACGGTGCGCTCCTCGGCGACGGCGGTCGCGCGCCGCTCGGCGCGGCGCGCCGCGTCGAGGCCGCCGAGCTCCTCGCGCAGCCGGTGTTCGAGGGCGGAGAGGTGTTCGGCGCCGGCGTCGGCGAGCTCGGGCGGCAGCTGGCCGCGGGCCCGGTCCCGTGCGGTGTGCGCGGCGGTGTGCTCGCGCTCGGCGTCCCGGCGCAGTCCGAGCGCGGGGGCGACCCGGTCGGCCTTGAGGCTCCGGTCGAGGGCGTCCTGGAGGCGGTCGCGCTCGGGGGCCTGCTCGGCGAGCCGCTCGCGGCGGCGGAGGGCGTCGGCGTGTCGGGCCTGCCGGGCGGCGAGGTCGTTCGCCGTGTCGAGGGCGGCGCGCGCGACGGCCCGGCCGCCCTCGGCCGCGGCGAGGCGCAGGCCCGCGATGTCGAGGGCCTCACGGGCCTCGGTGCGGGCGACGGCGGCCCAGGTCAGGACGGAGTCGGCGAGTCCGGGGTCACCGGGCCGCCCCTCGACGGGGGTGCGGGCGGCGTCGAGGCCGCTCGCGGCCTGGGTCATCCGGTGGGCGACGGTGAGGAGCCGTGCGTCCCCGTCCTCGACCTGCTCCTTGGCGGTGCGGCGCAGCTCGGCGAGGCGTTCCTCGACGGCGGCGAAGCGGCGGGTGTCGAAGAGGCGGCCGAGGAGCTTGCCGCGGGCCTCGGCGTCGGCGCGGAGGAAGCGGGCGAAGTCGCCCTGCGGGAGGAGGACGACCTGGCAGAACTGCTCGCGGCTCATGCCGACGAGCTGCGTGATCTCCTCTCCGATCTCCTGGTGGGAGCGGCTGAGGCCGGCCCACTCGCCGGTGGCCGGGTCGTGCTCGCGGAGCCAGGTCTGGGCCTTCTCGGTGGTGAAGCCGCCGCCGCGCTTCTTGGGCCGCTGCTGGGCCGGGCGGCGGGTGATCTCCAGGCGCCGGTCCCCCACGGTCAGTTCGAGGAGGACCTCGGTGTACGTGCCGACGGGGGCGTGGTCGCTGCGCAGGGAGGCCCCGCGGGTCTGGCGCTCGCCGGGCACGCTCCCGTACAGGGCGAAGCAGACGGCGTCGAGGACGGAGGTCTTGCCGGCGCCGGTCGGCCCGTGGAGGAGGAAGAGCCCGGCGGAGGACAGGGCGTCGAAGTCGATCGTCTGCGTGGTGCCGAACGGCCCGAACGCGGTGATCTCCAGGCGGTGCAGCCTCACCGGCCCACCTCGCGCTCGGCCGTGTCGACGCGGACGTCGTCGAACGCCCCGTACAGCACGGCCCGTTCGGCGCCGTCGAGGGTGGATCCGCCGCGTACGTGGGCCACGAAGTCCTCCGCGATCTGCTGGTCGCTGCGGTCCCGGAGCCGCTGGGCGTAGGAGGCGGCGGGGTCGTCACCGGTCCGCTCGGGGTCGAAGACCAGGTTGAGCGTGTGCGGGAAGCGTGCGGTGAGCCGCGCCATCGGCTCGGCGGGGCGCACGGGGTCGGTGAGGGTGGCCTCGACCCAGGACTGCTCGTGCGGGGTGAGCGCGGGGTCGTCGAGGAGCTCGTCGAGCCGGCCGCGGATCCGGGCGAGGGGGCGCGGAACGGGGCAGTCGAGCCGTACGTCGCCGGTGATCGTCCCGTCCTCGCCGAGGTCGATCAGCCACATCGTCTTGCGGTGGTCGGCCTCGGAGAAGGAGTAGGCGAGCGGCGAGCCGGAGTAGCGGACGCGCGGGGTGAGGGTCTGGCTGCCGTGGAGGTGGCCGAGGGCGACGTAGTCGACGCCGTCGAAGATCCCGGTGGGGACGGCGGCGACACCGCCGACGGTGATGTCCCGCTCGCTGTCGCTGGGCGCGCCGCCCGCGACGAAGGCGTGCGCGAGGACCACGGAGCGGGTGCCGGCGGGCCGGCCGGCGAGGTCGGCGCGCACCCGGTCCATGGCGGCGGCGAGGACCGCCTCGTGGCCGGCCTTCTCGGCGCCGAGCCGCTCGCGGACGAGTGCGGGTTCGAGATAGGGCAGCCCGTAGAGTGCGACCTCGCCGTGGGCGTCGGAGAGGACGACGGGGGTGCCGATGCCGTCGGGGTCGGTACGGAGGTGGATGCCGGCCCGTTCGATGAGTCCGGCGCCGACGCCGAGCCTGCGGGCCGAGTCGTGGTTGCCGGAGATCATGACGGTGGGCACCCCGGCCGCGGCGAGGCGGTGCAGCGCGGTGTCGAAGAGCTCGACGGCGGGCAGCGGGGGCACGGCCCGGTCGTAGACGTCCCCGGCGACGAGGACGGCGTCGACGTCGTGCGCGTGGACGGTCGCCACGAGGTGGTCGAGGAAGGCGGCCTGGGCTTCGAGGAGGCCGACGCGGTGGAAGGACCGGCCGAGATGCCAGTCCGAGGTGTGCAGGAGCCTCACGATGCCGTCCCACCCCGCATGTGCCCCGCTCCTCGCTCGACGCGCGCTTCCCGATGTGCGCCCACCACGCTATCCCGAGCGGGAGGGTGGGCGGGGCGGGTCCACGCGCACGCGTGGGGCGGCCCCCGGTGCGGGGCGGCCTTCGGTACGTCAGGTGTGACGCATCACGCGTCGCCGTACGCCTCGCCGCCGAGTTCGAAGGAGGCCGTGCCCGCGGTGGCGTCGGCGAGCCAGCCGCGGAAGGCGGGGACGTCCGCGTCCGGGAGGCCGATCTCGATCGTCACGGCGTCGGCGTACTGCACGTCGCGGACGGCGCGGCCGGTGGCCCGCAGATCGTTCTCCAGCTTGCCCGCGCGCTGGTGGTCGACGGTGACGGTGGCGAGCCGGAAGCGCTGCCGGGTGACGGTGCCGAGCGCGTCGAGCGCCTCGCCGACCACCCCTCCGTACGCGCGGATCAGACCGCCCGCGCCGAGCTTCACGCCGCCGTAGTAGCGGGTGACGACGGCGGCGACGTACCGCATCTCGCGGCGCAGCAGCATCTGGAGCATGGGGACGCCGGCCGTGCCGCCGGGCTCGCCGTCGTCGCTGGCCTTCTGTACGGAGGCGTCGGCGCCGAGGACGTACGCGAAGCAGTTGTGGGTGGCGGTCGGGTGCTCCCTGCGGATCCGCGCGACGAACTCCTGCGCCTCCCGCTCGTCGGCGACGGGTGCGAGCGCGCAGAGGAAGCGCGAGCGGTTGATCTCGGTCTCGTGCACACCCTCGCGGGCCAGCGTGCGGTACTGCTCCTGCATCCGACCAGCCTACGTTCCGCGGGGCCCGGGCTCGTCGGCGGCTGTTCCTGGCGCGCTACCGAAGGCCGGGCCCGGGCTCGGCGGCGGTGGCGTCGAGGCCCGCTTCGGGAGCCGGCGCCTCGGGCGTGAGTCCGGCGTACGGGAGGGCGCGGAGCGCGAGCGACCAGCCGAGGCGGGCGTCGCCGGACTCGCTGGAGCGGCCGGTGAGCTCCGCGATGCGGCCGATGCGGTTGAGGACGGTGTTGCGGTGGCAGTAGAGCTGTTCGGCGGCCCGGGAGGCCGAGCAGCCGTGGTCGAGCCAGACCCGGAGGGTCGTGAGGAGCGCCGCCCGCTCGCCGCCGGTGGCGAGCACCGGCCCGAGGTGGACGGTGACGATCCGCTCGGCGATGTCGGCGCGCCCGCTGAGCAGCACCTCGGCGAGCCGGTCGTCGAAGACGGCAGCCTCGCCGCCGCCGGCGGGGAGGGTACGGAGGGTCTGCTCGGCGAGCCGGAGCGCGCGTCCGGCCTGGGAGAGGCGTTCGAACTCCGGGGAGACGCCCGCGGTGGCGCCGGTCCGCTCGCGCAGGGCGGCGAGCAGGGTCCGTACGGCCGGGTCGGCACCGCGGCCCGTCACGGTCCCCGGCCGTCCTCCGTGGACCACACGGCGGGGCAGCCGGACGATGCCGGCGTAGCGGCCGGAGCGGGGCCGCCAGAAGGACCACATGCCCTGGGCCGCCAGGGCCGGCGCGGGGTGCGGCGGGGCGGCCGGGTCCTGTGCGGCGACCACGACGACGTACCGGTCGACGGCGGGCACGCCGAGCGCGGCCGCCGCGGCGGAGGCGACGGCCGGGTCGTCGGCGCGGCCGTCGAGCAGGGCCTCGAAGAGGGCGACGCGGCGGGTGTCCTGGCGGCTCTGCAGCTCCAGCTGGGCGATCCGGTACGCGTCGGCCATCGCGACCGAGTAGCGGTCGATGGTCTCCCAGACCTCGCTCGCCACGTCGAGTTCGAGGTCGCGGCTGTCGGACTGCCGCCCGGCCCGGCCCCTGAGGTGCTCGGCCATGACCTGCCACAGGACCCGGCCGCCGCGCCGGTAGGCCTGGAGCACGGTGTCGAGCGGGACGCCCTGCTCGGCGCGGCGGCGGCCGGTCTCGCGGGCCGCCGCCTCGAAGTCGCCGCCGGTCGGGGGGAGGCCGCCGAAGTCCTCCAGGGCCCGCCGGAGGTTGTCGCGGCAGACCTCCCAGAGGTCCTCGCGGGTGACGGGCGCGTCGGAGGCGTACGTACCGGAGTGGGCGCGGATGTCGTCGACGGCGCGGTCGGTGAGCCGGTCGACGTCGGAGAGCAGCGCGGTGGCGAGGGAGCGGCGCAGCGCCCCGGAGCCGCCGAGGGGGGTGCGGGTGCCGCCCGGGCGGGCCCCTGCGGGCTCGCCGGCGGTGGCCGGGCTGTGCGTCATGGCTCGCACGGTAACGCCGGGATTTGGCGATTGCCACGGTCCGGGCGCGACGGCGGGGCCGCTGCCCAGCTCGGCCGGCCGCATGGTGGGCATCTGCACATGGCGTCCGGGTCGCCCGGCGCACGATTCTGTGCGGTGTCAGCCGATCGTCGACAGCGCCGTCACCTCCGCTGTCGCCTCCGTGTCCCTGGAGCGTGTCATGTCACTGAGCGTCGCCGGTGTGCTGGGCGAGTCCGCCCGCCACTTCCCGGACCGGATCGCGGTCGTCGAGGGCGCGACCCGGCTCACCTACCGGGAGCTGTGGGCGGAGGCGCTGCGCTGCGCGGCGGGGCTGCGGGCGGCGGGGGTGAAGCCGGGTGACCGGCTCGCGGTGCTGCTGCCGAACACGACCGAGTTCCTGCGGGTGTACTACGGGGCGCTGGCGGCCGGTGCGACGGTCGTGCCGGTGCACGCGCTGCTTGTCGCCGACGAGGTGCGGTACGTCCTGGAGCACAGCGGCGCGGTCGGCATCGTGAGCGGCGGGCCGCTGTGGCCGGTGGCGGACGAGGCCGCGCGGGCCGCCGGGGTGCGGGCCTTCCAGGGCGCGCCGTCGGCCGCGGAGCCGCTGGCCGCGCCCGAGCCGGCCGCGCCCTCGGACACGGCCGTGATCCTCTACACGAGCGGGACGACGGGCCGCCCCAAGGGCGCCCTGCTCACCCATCTCAACATCGTCATGAACGCGTCCGTGACCTCGCAGGACCTGCTCGGTCTCGGTGCGGGCGACGTGGTCCTCGGCTGTCTGCCGCTCTTCCACAGCTACGGCCAGACGTGCGCGATGAACGGGACGCTCCGGCAGGGCGCGACGCTCGTCCTGATGCCCCGGTTCAGCGGTCCCGCGGCTCTCCGGGTGCTCGTCGACGAGGGCGTGACGGTCTTCATGGGCGTCCCGACGATGTACCACGCCCTGGTGGAGGCGGCCGCCGCCTCCGCGCCGCGTCCGGAGGCCCTGCGGGCCGCCGTGTCGGGCGGCGCGGCACTGCCGGTCGCCGTCCTGGAGCGCTTCGAGGAGGCCTTCGGCACCCGGGTCCTGGAGGGATACGGCCTGACGGAGACCTCCCCGGTCGCCACCTTCAACCAGCCGCACATCGGCCGCAGGCCGGGGACCGTCGGGCACCCGGTGTGGGGCGTCGAGGTGGGGATCGCGGACGCCGCGGTCGAGGGGGAGGTCCGGCTGCTCGCGGACGGCGCGATCGGGGAGGTGGTGGTGCGCGGGCACAACGTGTTCGCCGGGTACCTCGACGACCCCGCGGCGACGGCCGCCGCGATCGTGGACGGCTGGTTCCGCACGGGCGACCTGGGCGTGCGGGGCGAGGAGGGCTTCCTGCGGATCGTGGACCGCAAGAAGGACCTGGTCATCCGGGGCGGCTTCAACATCTACCCGCGCGAGGTCGAGGAGGTCCTGGTGCGTCACCCCTCGGTCGCGGAGGTCGCGGTGATCGGCGTCCCCGACGAGGCGAAGGGCGAGGAGGTGTGCGCGGTGGTGGTACGCCGGGCCGGCGCCGCCCCGCTCTCCGCGGAGGAGCTCGTCGACTGGTCCCGGGACCGGCTCGGCCGCCACAAGTACCCCCGGATCGTGCGGTTCGTCGAGGAGCTGCCGCTCGGCCCGACGGGAAAGGTCCTCAAGCGCGCGCTGGTGTCGCGGGGTTGACCGCGGACCCCGCCGTGACCGCATGATCTGGACGGTGCGTCACCGTCCACCCGAGAAAAGGTGAATCGATGTCGGAGTACGTCGCTGAACACGTCCAGGACGGTCCCGGGGTACGCACGCGGAACGGAGTCCTGCGCGGCAGTCTGAAGGACGAGGTGGCGGCCTTCCTCGGAATCCCCTACGCGCAGGCCCCCGTCGGGGCGCTGCGGTTCCGCGCACCGGAGCCGGCGGAGCCCTGGGAGGGGGTGCGGGAGGCCACCGCGTTCGGGCCGACGGCGCCCAAGCGCCCGTACGGCCCGCCGCTCGACGTATTGCTCCCGGACCCCGAGGTCGCGGGCGACGACTGCCTCAACCTCAACGTCTGGGCGCCCTGGCCGGCCGCCGGCCCCGGCGACGGCGGGCGTGCCGTCATGGTCTGGATCCACGGCGGGTCGCTGATCCACGGCTCCTCGGCGGTCCCCGTCTACGACGGCACCGCCTTCGCCCGGGACGGCGTGGTGCTCGTCTCGGTCAACTACCGGCTCGGCATCGAGGGGTTCGGGGTCTTCCCCGACGCGCCGGCCAATCTCGGTCTGCGCGACCAGATCGCCGCGCTGACCTGGGTACGGGAGAACATCGAGGCCTTCGGCGGGGACCCGGAGCGGGTCACCGTGTTCGGCGAGTCGGCCGGGGCGATCTCGATCGCCGCCCTGCTGGCCTCGCCGCTGGCGAAGGGCCTGTTCCGGCGGGCCGTGATCCAGAGCGGTGCGCCGAGCGCCCGGTCGGTCGAGGTCGCCCGGCGGACCACGGCGGCGATCGCCGCGCGGCTCAGGGTGCCGGCGACGGCGGAGGCGTTCGCCCGCGTGGACCGCGAGCGGCTGCTCGCGGCGCAGACCGCGGTGACGGGCAAGGGCAATCCGGTGCTCAGCGGCCACGCCTTCCACCTCGCCGTGGACGGCGACGTCCTGCCGGACCATCCGGGGGACCTGCTCGCGGACGGTGCTTCGGCGGACGTGGAGCTGCTGATGGGCACGAACACGGACGAGTACCGGCTGTGGTTCGTGCCGGGCGGGCACACCGAGAAGGTGGGGTCGCTGGCGCAGCGGTTCCTGCTCCGGCGGGGGCGAATATCGCCCCGTGTGGCGCAGGTGTACCGGGCGGAGCGGCCGCAGGAGAAGCCGGGCGAGGTCCTGGGCGTGCTCGCGGCGGACAAGCTGCTGCGGATCCCGCAGAACCTGTACGCGGACTTCCGGCTGAGCGGCGGGGCCGCGGCGACGTATCTGTACGAGTTCGGCTGGCCCTCCCCCGTCCAGGACCTGGGCGCCTGCCACGCGCTCGAACTCGGCTTCGTCTTCGACACGCTCGACCAGCCGGAGACGCGCGCGCTGACGGGCCCGGACGCTCCGCAGGCCCTGGCCACGGCCATGCACGCGGCCTGGGTGGCGTTCGCGAAGACCGGCGACCCGGGCTGGCGCCGGTGGGACCCGGCCCGTCCGGTGATGACCTTCGGCCCGGGTCTGCCGTCCCTGGTCGAGGCGCCGCGGGAGACCGAACGGCGGGCATGGGAGGGCTGACCGGCCCGTAGGGGACATCTCGGGGCCGCTGGTCCAGGCGTACGGGAATCACGGCCCGCCGCGGCTCGTTCACGTGGAGGACGGGCCGCGCCGACGAGAGGCAGCAGAAGCGATGAGCGTAGACACGACGACCACGGACCCCACCCCGTACTCCGCGTCGGAGGCGGTGCGGCGGATCCTGACGTCCACGGGCGACACGTGGGCGGTGGTCGGCCTCTCGTCGAACCGGGCCCGGGCCGCGTACGGGGTGGCGGCGGTCCTCCAGCGCTTCGGCAAGCGGATCGTCCCGGTCCACCCGAAGGCGGAGACGGTCCACGGCGAGCAGGGGTACGCCTCGCTCGCCGACATCCCGTTCCCGGTGGACGTCGTCGACGTCTTCGTGAACAGCGACCTGGCCGGCGCCGTCGCGGACGAGGCCGTCGCGATCGGCGCCAAGGCGGTCTGGTTCCAGCTGGACGTCATCGACGACGAGGCCTTCGCCCGCACGCGCGAGGCGGGCCTCGACATGGTCATGGACCGCTGCCCCGCCATCGAGATACCGCGTCTGGGCTGAGTGCCCGGGGGTTCAGCCGACGGGGACGCCGAGGGCCTCCAGGACGACGGCGCCGGGGAGTTGGGCGAAGGCCTTGCCGGGGACGATGAGCTTGCCCCGGCGACGGCCGCTGCCGACGAGGACCCACGGGGTGTCGACGACGGCGGCGTCGACGAGGAGCGGCCAGTCGGCGGGGAGGCCGACGGGGGTGATCCCGCCGTACTCCATGCCGGTCTCGCCGGTCGCTGCGTCCATGGGGGCGAACGAGGCCTTGCGGGCGCCGAGGTGCTTGCGGACGACGCCGTTGACGTCGACGCGGGTCGCCGACTTCACGAGGCACGCGGCGAGGGTCGTCGTCTCGCCGCGCTTGCCCGCCACGACCACGCAGTTGGCGGACGCGTCGAGGAGCTCGGGCCCGTGGTGCTCGACGAAGACGGCCGTGTCGGCGATGGCCGGGTCGGTGTCCACGTACACCAGCTGGTCGGCCGGGACGGGGCCCGCCCAGGCGCGGACGGCGGCCGCGACGGGGTCGGTCAGCAGGTCGAGGCAGTCGGGGGCGGGCCGGGCGTCGTCGAAGTTTCCGATGGGTGCGCGCATGCGCCGCACGCTAACAACCGCGGGCCGGTGGACGGGGACCCGTCTCAGCGTACGGGCGGGATGGAGACGGCCATCGTCATCTCGGCCGGTTCGTCGCCGTCGTTGCGGTAGGAGTGCGCGACGTTGGCCTCGAAGACGGCGGACGTGCCGGCGGGCAGCGGGTGCTCCGCGTCGTCCACGATCAGGGTGAGCGTCCCGGCGGTGACGTGCAGCAGCTCGACCGTGCCCTCCGGGTGCGGGTCGGAGGCGCTGCCCTCGCCCGGCATGAGGGTCCAGGACCAGAGCTCCAGCGGGCCGCGGGCCTCGGTGCCGACCAGGAGGGTGGTGTGGCTGCCGGTGGAGGTGGACCACATGCGGACGGCCTGCTCCGGCGGGACGAGGCGGACCTGGGGGCCCTGCTCGTAGTCGAGGAGGGTGGTGATGGAGACGCCGAGGGCGTCGGCCAGCTTCACGGTGGTGCCGACGCTGGGGTTGGTCCGGGCCTGCTCGATCTGGATGATCATGCCGCGGCTGACGCCCGCGCGGGCGGCGAGGGCGTCCAGGGTGAATCCCCGCTCCTTGCGCCAGCGCTTCAGGTTCCGGGCGAGCGACTGCGTGAGCTGGTCGAGGTCCGACACGTTCCGTCCAATATTCTGGATGACAGAGTTCAATGCAGTGAACTACGGTGGGATGCACCCGATGGTTCACTGCACTGTACTGCCGCACGCCCCTGCGAGGATTCATGACCGCCCTGTTCGCCCTGGCCACCAGCCTTCTCTGGGGCCTCGCCGACTTCGGGGGCGGGCTCCTCACCCGGCGGATCCCCGCCCTCACCGTCGTCGTGGTCTCCCAGACCCTCGCGGTGCTCGTCCTCGGCACGATCGTCCTCGCGACCGGCGCCTGGACCGAGGCGGGACCCCAGCTCTGGTACGCGGTCGGGGCCGGCGTCGTCGGCCCGGCGGCCATGCTCGCGTTCTACAAGGCGCTCGCGCTCGGCCCCATGGGCGTGGTCTCCCCGCTCGGCTCGCTCGGCGTCCTCGTCCCCGTCTCCGTCGGCCTGCTCGTCGGTGACCGGCCGGGGCTGCTCCAGTTCGCCGGGATCGCGGTGGCGATCCTCGGCGTGGTGCTCGCGGGCGGACCGGAGCTGCGCGGGGCGCCCGTCCAGCGCCAGGCGGTCCTGCTGACCCTGGTCGCGGCCTTCGGCTTCGGCTCGGTGATGGCGCTCATCGCGGAGGCGTCCACGACGGTCACGGGCCTGTTCCTCGCCCTGTTCGTCCAGCGCGTCACCAACGTCCTGGTCGGCGGCGGAGCCCTGTACGCCTCGGTGCGGCGCGGCGGCCGCGCGCTCCCCGAGGGCGGCTCCGGGGTCGTCCGGGCCGCGCTCCCGGCCCTCGCCTTCGTGGGCCTGGCGGACGTCGCCGCCAACGGCACGTACGCGCTCGCCGCCCAGCAGGGCCCGGTCACCGTCGCCGCCGTCCTCGCCAGCCTGTACCCGGTGGTCACCGCCCTGGCGGCCCGCGGCGTCCTCAAGGAACGCCTCCGCGCCGTCCAGGCGGCGGGCGCGGGCCTCGCCCTGGTGGGCACGGTCCTCCTGGCGACGGGCTAGCCACCGGCCCCCGGCCGGACCCGGACCGGCAGGGACCGTCAGATCACGACGGGACGGACTCGGAGCTGCCCGTGCGCTGGGCCTCCCACACCGCGAGGGCCGCCAGCTGCTCGGGGGTGACGTGTTCCGGGATCGGGGTCGGGGCCGGGGTGCGGAGCGGGGGCTGCCAGCCGCTCTCCGGGTCCCAGCTGCGGACGACCTTCGCCGGGGCGCCCGCCACGACCGAGTGGTCGGGGACCTCACCGCGTACCACCGCGCCCGCCGCGACGACGACGTTCCGGCCGAGGCGCGCCCCGGGGAGGATCACGGCGCCCGTGCCGAGCCAGCAGCCGGGGCCGATGGAGACCGGTTCCGAGCGGGGCCACTGGCGGCCGACGGGCTCGTCGGGGTCGTCGTAACTGTGGTTGGTCGAGGTGATGTAGACGTACGGCCCGCAGTACGTGTCCGAGCCGATCGTCACCTTCGCGTCGGCGATGACATGGCTGCCGCGCCCGAGGACGACCCCGTCGCCGAGGGTCAGGACCGTGTCCTTCCCCAGGTCGAGGTCCGGCAGCATCCCCGCCGTCAGCGTGACCTGCTCGGCGATGATGCAGCACTCGCCGATCTCGATCCACGGGTCACCGAAGACCGTGCCCTGCGGGAAGGCGAGCCGGGTGCCCGCGCCGAGGCGGCGGAACCGCAGCTTCCCCGGGTGTTCGGCGGTGACGGAGCCGGCCTGCTGCACCCAGCGCCAGCCGCCCTGCACGGCACGGGCGAGGACCCGGCGCCGCCAGGCGGCGAGGGATGAGAACGTGTTTCTGTTCCTGGGCACCCGGCCACCGTAGTCGGCGCCGTCGTACCTGATCACCGCGGTGCGCTGTGATGTCCGTCATGAGCACGGCATAGGCTGCGCCCGGGGGCACCCCCGGGCGTGACACGACGGCTGACGATCAGGAGCGAACCATGACAGAGGCGTTGATCAAGGGAGTGGGCGGCAAGGAGCCGCAGATCGACCCGACCGCCTTCACCGCCCCGACCTCCGTCGTGCTCGGCGAGGTCACCCTCGGCGCGCGCGCCAGCGTCTGGTACCACGCGGTGCTGCGGGCGGACTGCGGTCCGATCGCGATCGGCGAGGACTCCAACATCCAGGACAACTGCACCGTCCACGTCGACCCCGGCTTCCCCGTCTCCATCGGCGACCGGGTCACCGTCGGCCACAACGCGACCGTGCACGGCTGTGTGATCGAGGACGACGTGCTCGTCGGCATGGGCGCGACGGTCCTCAACGGGGCCCGGATCGGCGCCGGCTCCCTCGTCGCCGCCCAGGCGCTCGTCCCGCAGGGCATGGAGATCCCGCCGGGCTCGCTGGTCGCCGGGGTCCCCGCCAAGGTGCGCCGCCCGCTCACCGACGAGGAGAAGGCGGGCATCCAGCTGAACGCCGAGATGTACCTGCTGCTCGCCAAGGGCCACGCCGAGGCCTTCGAGGACTGAGGGACGCATGACGGAGGGCGGCTCCCCTTCCCGGGTGCCGCCCTCCGTCGCGTACACGCGCCGTTTACGCTCAGTCCGCCGCCGGGACCGGCTCCGGCTCCGCGGCCTCGGTCCGCTGCGCGGCCGCCTTCTTGGCGCGGTTCTTCACGATCAGCATCGAGGCGATGCCGATCAGGACGGCGAGGACGAGACCCAGCCAGGAGAAGCGCTTGAGCCAGGCCTCGGCGACGATGCCGACCGAGTAGATGACGGCCGTGGTGCCGCCGGCCCAGAGGATGCCGCCGAGGACGTTGGCGACGAGGAACTTCCAGTACGGCATGTGCAGGACGCCGGCGAGCGGGCCCGCGAAGATCCGGAGGAGGGCGATGAAGCGGCCGAAGAAGACCGCCCACATGCCCCACTTCTGGAAGGAGTTCTCGGCGAGCCCGATGTTGGCCTCGCTGAAGTGCTTGGGGAACTTCCTGCCCAGCCAGGCGAGCAGCGGCCGCCCGCCCTTGCGGCCGATCGCGTAACCGATCGAGTCGCCGATGATCGCGCCGGCGGTGGCGCAGGCGCCGAGGACGTACGGATTGATGTCGCCGTGCTGCGAGGCGAGCAGCGCCGAGCTCACGAGCACGATCTCGCCGGGGAGCGGGATGCCGAGGCTCTCCAGCCCGATCACCACCCCCACAAGGACGTAGACGGCGACCGCGGGGATCGTCTCCAGCCACTCCTGGACGTGCACGCGGTTCCTCCCGTGTCGGCTGCTCGGCTGCTCGCGGGCCCGGCACGCACGTCGGCGGGCACGCCGGGGAAGCCTACCTGGTCAGGATGGACGGACCTCGACTCCGAGGGGACGCCTCCCAGAACACGGCCGCCCCCGCACCCGGGGCGGGTGCGGGGGCGGTACGCGGCGTCCCGGGGTCAGGAGTTCGGGCGCAGGGTCCACACGACGGTCATCTCGCCGGTCACGGCGCCGTCCTCGCGGGTGATGTCGATCTTGACCGGGAACTCCGGCCGCTCCCCGGCGTCGAGTTCGGCGACGACCTCGGCGGCGGGGCGGCCGAGGGTGGCGGTGGCGGTGACGACGCCCATGGCCAGCTTCTTGTAGCCGATCTCGGCGCTGACGGCGAGCGGGACCGCGCGGCCCAGCTGGTCGCCGAAGGCGGCGAGCACGATGGCGCCGCTGGCGGACTCGGCCAGGGTGAACATCGCTCCGGCGTGCGGGCCGCCGACGTGGTTGTGGTAGGCGGGCTGGTCCGGGAGGCGCACGACGGCGCGCTCGGCTGTGGTCTCCAGGAACTCCAGGTTCAGGGTTCCGGCCATGGGGACCGTGGCGGCGAGCATCTCGCCGACGGACATCTGGTCTGCGCTCATGGACCGTGATGTTACCCACGAGTAGCAGCCTTGGCCATCCCCCTCCGGCCCCCGGCACGGGGGCGGGCGTGGTCGAGCGGCCCGCGCACCTCTATGGTTACTGGCCATGTGGCCAGGACAGCAGCCGCCCGGGGGCGAGCAGAACCCGCAGGACCAGAGTCAGAACCCCTACCAGCAGTCGGGGTACCAGCAGCCGAACCCGTATCAGCAGCCGCCTGCCCAGCCCGGGTACCCGCAGCAGCCGCCGACACAGCCCGGCTATCCGCAGCAGCCGCCGACGCAGCCGGGCTACCCCCAGCAGCCGCCCGCGCAGCCCGGTCAACCGCAGCAGGGGTACGCCCCGCAGCCGGGTTACCCGAACCCGTACCAGCAGCCGACCGTGCCGCAGCAGTACGCCGTGCCGGGTCCCGGACAGCCCGGTGGGCCCGACGGCGGGAAGAAGAAGCAGACGACGATCGTGGCGATCGTCGCCGCCACCGCCGTGGTCGTCGCGGCCGGCGTCACCGGTTTCCTCGTGCTCGGCAGCGACGACGAGAAGAACAAGGCCGACGACCCCAAGCCGTCCGTGACGGCCACCGCCTCCGCGGACCCCTCGTCCGCGCCCGCGCCGAGCCAGTCCTCCGGGATCGCCAACCCGCGCGACGGTGCGGCGCAGCAGCCGACGATCCCCGGCTGGAAGGTCGTCTACAACCCGAAGTACGGCACCCTCTTCGACGTACCGCCGGAGTGGGAGGTGTACAAGCCGGGCTCGATCACCTTCTTCGAGGACGAGAAGAAGGGCGGCGGCACCCCGCTGGTGACGATGTCCAGCCCCACCGGCTTCAAGAGCAAGTGGTGCACGTACGACGTCGACAAGAACGGCACCGAGGAGACCTGGGGCCTGTCCACGGCCGGCACCAAGGGCGGCCAGGGCGCCAAGGACACCTCCTCCCTCGCCCGCAGCGAGGCCGGCACCTGGGTGTGGGGCGGCTACGCCCAGCACATGCCGCAGAGCACCATCAAGATCACCAAGCCGGTGCCGTACACGACGAAGTCCGGCCTCACCGGCAGCATGGCGACGGCCATGGCGCCGGGCGTCAAGAAGCGCAACAAGTGCGAGACGGACGGCAAGTCCATCGCCTTCTCCTTCAAGAACGCCGCGGGCGACTTCTCGACCTGGGTGCTCTACGGGGCCGACGGCGTCAAGGACGAGCTGCCCGACGCGACGATCCGCCAGATCCTCTCCACGGTCCGGCTCGCGCCCTCCGCCTGACCCTCCGGCCACCGGGCCCGGCCACGCCGGTCCCGGTGGCCCCGGCCGGCCGGGCTCCCGCGCCCTGACGGACCGTCCGGATATCGGGTTGGCAGTACGGGGAGGCGACAGGGATAGTCCCGGGGTGACCACACCCGCCTCCTCCCCCTCCCCCCGCCGGACCGCCCCCCGCTCCCGCCGTCCCGAGTGGGCCGGCCGCAACTACCTCCTGCTCACCGCCGCCACGATCGTGACCAACCTCGGCACGCACGGCGCGCTGATCGCCACGACCTGGGCGGTCTTCGACTCCGGGGGCTCCGCCGGCGACGTGGGCCTCGTGGCCATGGCCCGCTTCCTGCCGCTGGTCCTCTTCCTGCTCATCGGCGGCGCGGTCGCCGACCGGCTGCCCCGGCACCGGGTGATGGTCGCCGCGAACGCCCTCAACTGCGTCTCGCAGGCCGCCTTCGCCGTCCTCGTGCTCTCCGGCGAGGCCCGCATCTGGCAGATGATGGTGCTCACCGCGCTCTGCGGCACCGGCCAGGCCTTCTTCAACCCGGCGGCCGAGGGCATGCTCATGGCCAGCGTCAGCGGGGAGCAGGCCAGTCGCGCCTTCGCCGTCTTCCGGATGGCGATGCACGGCGCGGCCATCGGCGGCGCCGCGCTCGGCGGCGCGCTCGTCGCCTTCGTCGGACCGGGCTGGGTCCTCGCCATCGACGCGGTCGCCTTCGCCGTCGCGGGCGGTCTGCGCGCCTTCCTCGACGTGAGCGGCATCCCCGACCGCGCCCCCGGCGGCGGGCTCTTCGCGGATCTGCGGGAGGGCTGGCAGGAGTTCGTCGGCCGGCCCTGGCTGTGGTCGATCGTCGCCCAGTTCTCCGTGGTGGTGGGACTGATCGGCGCGGTCGAGTCGGTGTACGGACCGCTGGTCGCCCGGGACGAGCTGGGCGGCTCGCGCCCCTGGGGCATCGCGCTCGCCGCGTACGGGGCGGGAACCGTCGCGGGCGCCGTCCTGATGACCCGCTGGAAACCGCGCCGGATGCTGTTCGTCGGGACCCTGTGCGTCTTCCCCATCGCGCTGCCCTCGGCGGCGCTCGCGGTGCCGCTGGACGCGGCGGGCCTCACGGCGGCGATGTTCGTCAGCGGTGTGGCGATCGAGGTCTTCGGCGTCTCCTGGATGACGACCATGCACCAGGAGATCCCGGAGGAGAAGCTGTCCCGGGTCTCCGCGTACGACTGGTTCGGCTCGACGGCGCTGCTGCCGCTGTCCACGGCCCTCGCGGGCCCGGCGGAGAGCGCGTTCGGCCGGAGCGAGGCGCTGTGGGGCGCGGCGGCCCTGATGGTGCTCGTCACCGCGCTCGTCCTGTTCGTGCCGGACGTACGGAACCTGACGCGGCGCCCGCACACGAAGGAGGTCGCGGGCGGGCCGGCCACGGAGGCCCCGGGCGCCTCAGCCGATGCCGAAGGCGCCCTCCGGGGGAACGGGTGACGGTACGGCCCCGGAGTCGAGGACCGGTTCGGCGCCGCCGGTGAACCGGGTCAGCGTCTCCCCGTGCTCCACGCGCGCGGGGAAGGCGTCGGCCGCCGCACGGCGCGCGAGGTGGGCGATGTCGATCGGGCGGCCCGAGGCGACCAGGACCGCGTTCCCGAACCGGCGGCCGCGCAGCACGGCGGGCTCCGCGACGAGCGCGAGCTCCGGGAAGACGGCGGCGAAGGTGGCGAGCTGGGAGCGGAGGAAGGGGAACGGCGCGCCGTCGGCCAGGTTGGCGGCGTAGAGCCCGCCGGGCCGCAGTACCCGCCGGACCTCGCGCGCGTACTCGACGGAGGTGAGGTGCGCGGGCACCCGCGAGCCGCCGAAGACGTCACCCACGATCAGATCGGCCGAGGCGTCCGGAGCCGCCTCCAGCCAGGCCCGGGCGTCCGCCCCGTGCACGGTGGTCCCCGAGCCCTCGGGCAGCGGCAGGTGCTCCTCGACCAGCGCGAGCAGCCCCCGGTCGGCCTCGACGACGTCCTGCCGCGAGCCGGGCCGGGTGACCGCCACATACCGGGGCAGCGAGAGCGCCCCGCCGCCCAGGTGCAGGACGTCGAGGGGCGCGCCGGGCTCGTCGGCACCGTCGACGACATGGGCGAGGCGCCGCGCGTACTCGAACTCCAGGTAGGCCGGATCGTCGAGGTCGACGTACGACTGGGGCGCCCCGTCGACGGTCAGCAGCCAGGCCCGCTCCCGATCGACATCGGGCAGGAGACGCGCGGTGCCGTGGTCGACTTCGCGGATGACGGGAATGGGCTCGTTCACGCCTTCATTGTGCCGTTCCAGCTGTGGGCAATCGTTCCGCAGGGGCGGAACGGGTGGGCACAGCCCCCGGTGCCGGGTTCCGGCCTGCTGCGCGGTGACCGCGAGGGCCCACCCGGGCCGTCAGGCCCACACCGCCGCGACGGCCGACGCATGGGCCTCAGCCTGCGCCCGCCCCGCCCGCGCCGCCGCCGCCCGCCGCGCAGGGTCCAGCGCGTTCCGCCCCATCGCCTTCCGGGACGCCGCGTCCGGCGTGATCACCTCCACCCGCGCCCCACCGCCCGCGAGCTCCGCGCCCTGCCGCGCCGGCGAGAGCAGCACCTTGCTCCCCCGCGCGCTGGGCGCGACGACGACGATCCGGTCGCAGCCCGCGGCGAGGTGCGCGTTGGCGGTGGAGTGGATGCCGCCGTCGATCCAGCGCCGCCCGCCGACCGTCGCCGGGGGCCACACGCCGGGGATGGCGCAGCTCGCGGTGACGGCGTCGGTCAGCGGGACCCCGCTCTCCTCGTCGTAGGCGGTGAGTTCGCCGGTCTCGGCGTCGACCGCGGTGACGAGGAGCGGCCGCGCGGGCCAGTCCCCGGCCCGGCCGAGACGGCGGGCGACGGTCGCACGGCGCTCGGCCTCGGCGACGGTGGGGGCGGCGAGGGCGAGCCGGCCGAGCCTGCGCCCGTACTCCTCGGGGGTACGGGACCGGAGGACGGCCACGGCGTACCGGAGGATCATCGGGACGCCGAGCCGCGCGGCGGGTTCGGTGGCCTCCCCGTCGAGCTGCTGCTCGTACAGCGCGTCGAGCCCGCTCCGCCCGCAGGCGGCGAGCTGCGCGCCGACGACCGCCCCGGCGGAGCTGCCGACGATGAGATCGGCGCTGGTCAGATCGGTCCCGGCATCGAGGAGCCCGCGCAGCACCCCGATCTCCCAGCCGGCCCCGACGAGCCCACCGGACCCGAGCACGAGTGCCGTCAGCTTCCCCGCCCGCTTCCCCGTCTGCGTCATGTCCCGAGTCTCGCGCAGGAGTTGACCGGCCAGGCGGGCGGGGTGGGTTCAGAGGTTCTTGAGGGCCTCGCGGACGGAGAGCGGGGAGAGGCGGGAGCCGTGGGCGGCGACGAAGGCGCGGACTTCGGCGGGGGCGGTCTTGCCGTACTCGCGCAGGCTCCAGCCGATGGCCTTGCGGATGAAGAAGTCGGGGTGGGCCGAGCGGCGCAGGCAGTAGGCGAAGAGCCGGTCGGCGTCGGTGGCGTCCTTGTAGCGGAGCTGGTGGAGGAGGGCGGTGCGGGCGACCCACAGGTCCTCGTCGTCGATCCACCCGTCCATCTCGCGCGCGAGGGCGGGATCGGCCGCGACCAGGCCACCGACGACGTGGGCGGCGAGGTGGTCGACGGTGTCCCACCAGGAGACGGTGGTGACGAGGCGGCGGGCGACGGGCAGGAAGCCCGAGGAGCAGCGCGTGACGTGCCGGCGGAGGTAGTCGACGGCGAAGTAGTGGTACTCGCGCTCGGGGAGGGCGAAGCAGCGCAGGGCGATCGCCGTGCAGTCGGTCTCGTCGGGGCGCGGGGTGCCTTCGAGGACCGTGCGGGACAGGGCGCGGCGCTCGGGCGTGCGGATGCCGAGGAAGGGGGCCGCGCCCTTCATGTACGCGACCATCTCCTGGGCCCGGAAGGGGTTCCCCGCGGCGGGGTAGACCGTGGTGAGCCGCTCCAGGACGGTGTCGGCGAGGGCGCTCGCGGGCGGCGCGGTGTCGTTCATGGGGCCCTCTCGGTGACGGCGCGCTCCGGGGCGCTTCGGTCGGACGGTACGGGGGCGGACGAGCCGGGGCGCACCGGGAGGCCGGCCCTGGCGCACCCGGCGGACATGACGCACATTACGGCGCTCCTACGGACAGGTCCGCTACTCTCCCCGAATGCTCGCTCCCGTCCCCCGGCCGCCGGGCTCCCTCGCCGTCCGCTGCTCCCGGGCCCTGCTCTCCCCCCGCGCGCGGCTGTCGCTGCTGGCCCTGCTGCTGCTCTCGGCGGCCACCCTCGTGGTGCTGTACGAGCCGCAGCGAATGCTGGCCTCGGGCTGGCCGCCGCACACGAGCGGCGCCGGCGCGGTGCTGCTGTTCGGGCTCGCGTACGGGGTGTGCGCGGCGGCGTTCGTCCCGCGTCCGGTGCTCAATCTGGCGGCGGGCGCGCTGTTCGGTTCGGCGGCCGGTCTGACGGGCGCGCTGGCGGGGACGGTGCTCGGGGCGGGGATCGCGTTCACCCTGGGCCGGTTCCTGGGGCAGGACGCGCTGCGGCCGTTCGTGCGGGGCCGCTGGCTGACGGCGGCGGACGGGCAGCTGAGCCGGCACGGGTTCCGTTCGATGCTGGCGATCCGGTTGTTCCCGGGGGTGCCGTTCGCGGCGGCCAACTACTGCGCGGCCGTCTCCCGGATGCGGTACGTGCCGTTCCTCCTGGCGACGGCGCTCGGCTCCCTGCCGAACACGGCGGCGTACGTGGTGGCGGGTGCCCAGGCCGGTACGCCGGGCTCGCCGGCGTTCCTGTTCTCGGCGGGGTTCATCGTCCTGTCGGGCCTCGGCGGGGCGGTGGTGGCCTGGCGCAAGCGGCACGGCCTGCGGGCCGCGGCCGCTGCCCCGGCCGGGGAGCCCGAGCCGGAGCGGGAGCCGGTGCTCCGGTAGCTCCACGGGCCTCGCCATGGGCCCGTCATCTTGGGCATGTACGCTGCGCACGACCTTCTGACCGCACACGTACATAACGGGACGGCCGTAGCCCCATGAGTTGGTTCGAATCGTTCATCCTGGGACTCGTCCAGGGGCTGACGGAGTTCCTTCCCATCTCCTCCAGCGCGCACCTGCGTCTCACCGCGGCCTTCGCCGGCTGGGAGGACCCCGGTGCGGCGTTCACCGCGATTACCCAGATCGGCACGGAGACGGCGGTCCTGATCTACTTCCGCAAGGACATCGCCCGGATCGTCTCGGCCTGGTTCCGCTCCCTGACGGACAAGACGATGCGCTCGGACCACGACGCCCAGATGGGCTGGCTGGTGATCGTCGGCTCGATCCCGATCGGTGTCCTGGGCGTCACGCTGAAGGACCAGATCGAGGGCCCGTTCCGCGACCTGCGGCTCACCGCCACCACGCTGATCGTCATGGGCGTGGTCCTCGGCATCGCCGACCGGCTCGCCGCCCGCGACGAGGCCGGCGGCCGGCACCGGGCCGCGCGCGAGCGCAAGACGCTCCGCGACCTCGGCGTGCGGGACGGCCTGATCTACGGCGTCTGCCAGGCGATGGCGCTCATCCCCGGCGTCTCCCGGTCCGGCGCGACCATCTCCGGCGGTCTGCTCATGGGCTACACCCGCGAGGCGGCCGCCCGCTACTCCTTCCTGCTCGCCATCCCGGCGGTACTGGCCTCCGGCGGCATGGAGCTGAAGGACGCGGCCGAGGACGGCAGCGTCTCCTGGGGCCCGACGATCTTCGCCACGATCATCGCCTTCGCCGTCGGTTACGCGGTGATCGCCTGGTTCATGAAGTTCATCACCACGAAGTCCTTCATGCCGTTCGTGATCTACCGGATCGCGCTGGGCATCCTGCTGTTCATCCTGGTCGGCACGGACGTCCTCAGCCCCCACGCAGGCGAGTCCGCCGGCTGACGGAGTTGACACAGAAGGGCCCGCACGGTCGACCCCCCGGCGGGCCCGTCCGCATTCCCGCCCCCCGCGTCCCCTCCCCCCGCACGTGGGTAGCGTTTATGGGCCACGGCCCCAGGCGCCCCCCACGGAAAACCGGGGTGACAA
>NZ_JBSHDU010000002.1:221863-290100 GCF_053616475.1 Streptomyces sp. NPDC055815
TTTTTTTCTTCGGGGCCGCCAGTCCCGCCCCCCCCCCCCCCCCCGCCGTCCCCGGGGGTGCCGGTTGTCCCCACCGAGGGCCCCCCCCGGCCCCCGGCGGGGGGGCCCCTTCCGCATTCCGGCCCCCGTCGTCCCGTCCCCGCGCACGTGGGTCGCTTTTCTGCGCATCGGCCCCAGGCGCCCCCCTCGGAACTCCGGTGTCACATCGTCACCAGATGGTCACCGTGTGATGAGCGATGGGTCCGCACGCCTTCTCATCCGCCTCGCGGCCCGAATATCATAGCCCTGCGTTCCGGTCCGCTCGCCGTGTGTGACGCAGGGGGTGCTGTTCGTCTGGGCGGCCGGTCTCGCAATTTCGTCATCGGATCCGTGACTCATGGAATTGGGTGACCCATGCCTCCTCGGCTCGTCGGCCATCAGGGCTCTCTGGCGGGACAGCAGTTTCCGATCGGCGCCACTCCGCTCACCCTGGGTCGCAACGGCGACAACAGCGTGGTGATAACGGAGGGGAACGTCTCGCGCTTTCACGCCGAGGTGCGTCGCGAACGCCATGGATTCGTCCTCTACGACAGCGGCAGCAGTAATGGGACACGCGTCAACGGGACGCGCGTCACCTCGCACGAACTGCAGCCCGGAGACCTCATCGAGATCGGCACCGAGACGCTCCGCTTCGAAGCCGCCGACGCGATGGAGACCATCCTCGACCTCTCCGTGCTCGGGCCGGTCGCTCCGTCCGCGGCGACCCTCGCGGCAGGGCCGGTGCTGAACGTCACGGTGACCGGCGGCGGTCCCGTCGGTCTGAGCTTCGCGCTCCTCCTGGAAAGCCTCATGGGGCCCCGCGTGTCCATCACCGTGTACGACGGCCGATGGGTCCAGGACGGAGCGAAGGTCGTCTGGAAGACCGCGGCGCAGGGCAACGTCAGGCGGCAGCAGGTCGTCACCGTGCAGAGCCGCCAGTACCTCAACCTCCCCGAAGAGGTGCAGGCCCGGCTCTTCCGCGGCGACGCGTACTCCGAAATGTGGCCGGTCGGCCCCGATTCGCTCCGTGACCGCAAACCGAGGAACCTCCGCATCGCGTACATCGAGGACACCCTCCTCGAATTGGCCAACGAGAAGCCGGAGCGGATCCGGCTGGTTCCCGAAGTGTTCGACCCCGCCGCCTATCAGAAGGCGGAGACCCGGGGACATGTACTCGCCGTCTGCGAGGGGAGCCGCTCCCGGACGCGCGAGCATTTCACCGACAGGTTCGGCAACGCCGACAAGTCCATCTACTCGCTGAACGGTCAGCACCTTCAGGACGTGGTCCTCGGTCTGCGCGTCAAATCGGCCCTGACCGACCCCATGACGGTCCTGTTGACCGTCTCCCAGAACCGCTTCCTCCTCAACGCCCTGCGCGGCGAGGGTTTCCTGAACATGCGGCTCACCGACGCCGAGGCCGCGGAAGTGATCGGCATCGACCCGGTCCGGCACGTCTTCGAGGAATGCATCGCCTCGCGCCCGTGTGTCATGGGACGGGACGACCACGGCGACTTCCAGTGCTCGACGCACAGCACGCTCTTCCTGCCCGCCATGGTCAGGAGTTCGGCCCTGTGGAGGCGGGTGCGGGAGGGGCTGGCACTGTTCGGAGTCGCCGAGCGGGACCTGAGCGCCGTCACCGCCTTCCGGCTCGACATGGTGCAGCGGCCACGGTTCACCACCCGGCTGCTTCCGGCCACGGCGACCACCCCGGGGACGTACGGCTTCCTCCTCGGCGACGCCGCCAACGCGATCCACTTCTGGCCCGGCCGCGGGCTCAACAGCGGTCTGGGCTCGGCCATGTCCCTGGCCCGGTCCCTCAACGGCGCCTGGACCGGAAGGGCGTTCCGGGACGCCGACTTCACCCGCCACGAAGCGGCCATGTCCATGCTCCAGTACCGGCACAAGAGCCGCGCCTGGAACACGATGATCACCACCGACGAGAACGGCGTCAGCCGCGCGATCAAGGAGAGGATCGCCCAGAGCATCGAGGAGTCGGAAGGGAAGGACCTGGAGAGGGACGCGGACATCGACGCGCTCATGGAACGGCTGCGGGGAATCCGCGACCGGCTGGCACCGCGCGTCCCCGGCATGCCCGACGACGCGACGCTCCGGAACCACCTGGAGACGCTCGGCTCCTCGACCCTGCGGACCCTGTGGGAGAGCGGCGCCTGGGACACCCTGATGGTCGGCGGCGAAGAGGTGGACATCGACATCTTCTACCGGCCGGCCGCGGCCAACGCCGCCCCCGCCAGGACCCCCGCCCCGAGCTGACCGCGCGCGTCCCCGGCAGCGCTCGTCCGTCCCGACCCGGGTGCCGAAGGAGGCGGGCCGCGCGTGCGACGGCAGGGCCACGGCCCGCATCCGCGCGCGCCCGCCGAGGCGAAGAACCGGCGTAGGGCGTGTACGCCAGGGCCATCGGCGAAACGGATCAGCGCATGAACACTCCAAGACCGGCCGGAGGCACCCGCTGCCTGGTCACCGGCGCGACCGGCTACATCGGGGGCCGCCTCGTGCCGGAGCTCCTCGACGCCGGTCACCGCGTCCGCTGCCTCGCCCGGCATCCGGACAAGCTCCGTGACGTCCCCTGGGTCGACCGGGTGGAGGCGGTGCGCGGGGACGTCACCGACGCCGCGAGCCTCCGCGGGGCGCTCGACGGCGTCGACGTCGCCTACTACCTCGTCCACTCCATGAGCTCGACGGCGGAATTCGAGGACCGGGACCGCTTGGCCGCCCGTGTCTTCGCCGCGGAGGCCCGGTCCGCCGGAGTGCGGCGGATCGTCTATCTGGGCGGCCTCACCCCGCGCGGAGTGCCGGAGAGCGACCTCTCGCCGCACCTGCGCTCCCGTGCCGAGGTGGGCCGCATCCTCCTCGACTCGGGCGTCCCCACCACCGTGCTGCGCGCCGCCGTCGTCATCGGTTCGGGATCCGCCTCCTTCGAGATGCTGCGGTACCTGACGGAACGGCTGCCGGTCATGGTCACGCCCAGCTGGGTCGGCAGCAGGGTCCAGCCCATCGCCGTGCGCGACGTCCTGCGCTGTCTGGTGGGCAGCGCCGGCATGCCCGCCGACGTCAACCGGACCTTCGACATCGGCGGCCCCGACGTGCTCAGCTACCGGGAGATGATGATGCGGTACGCCGAGATCGCCGGCCTCCCCAGGCGCCTCATCGTTCCCGTGCCCGTCCTCACCCCGCGGCTGTCGAGCCAGTGGATCGGTCTCGTCACACCGGTGCCGGCCTCCCTGGCCAAGCCCCTCACCGAGTCGCTCCGGCACGAGGTGGTCTGCGGCGAGCACGACATCGCCCGGTACGTTCCCGACGGCCCCGGGCAGCCCATCCCGTTCGAGGAGTCCCTCCGTCTCGCCCTCCGCAGGGTGCAGGACGCGCAGGTCACGACCCGCTGGTCCTCCGCCTCGCCGCCCGGCGCGCCGAGCGACCCGCTGCCGACCGACCCGGACTGGGCGGGCGGCAGTCTCTACACGGACGAACGGTCACGCGCCGTCGACGCCGGCCCGGACGCCCTGTGGCAGGTCATCGAGGGCGTGGGAGGGGAGAACGGCTGGTACTCCTTCCCGCTGGCCTGGGCCGTCCGAGGCTGGGCCGACCGGATCGTCGGCGGAGTGGGACTCCGGCGGGGCCGCCGGGACGCGGCACGTCTCCGGGTCGGCGACGCCCTGGACTTCTGGCGCGTGGAGGAGATCGACCGCGGACGCCTGCTCCGTCTCCGGGCCGAGATGCGCCTGCCCGGCCTCGCGTGGCTGGAGATGATCGTCGAACGGGACGAGGCGGGCCGTACGTCCTACCGGCAGCGGGCGCTCTTCCATCCGAAGGGCCTCGCGGGCCAGGCGTACTGGTGGGGCGTCTCCCCGTTCCACGCCGTGGTCTTCGGCGGCATGGCCCGGAACATCACCCGGACCGCCGAGACGCACGGCACGCTCACGACCGGCGGCCGAGCAGGGAGGACGCGATGACCGTCGCCGTCGTTCTCTACACCTCCGACCTCCGGGTGCACGACCACCCGCCGCTGAGGGCCGCCCTCGAAGGGGCGCAGGAGGTGGTGCCGCTGTTCGTGCGCGACCGGGCGGTGGACCGGGCCGGCTTCGCGGCCCCCAACCGGCTGGCCTTCCTCGCGGACTGCCTGGTGGACCTCGACCGGGCGCTGAGGGAGCGGGGCGGCCGGCTCGTGGTGCGGAAGGGCGACACGGTGTCCGAGGTCAGGGCGGTGGTGCGGCAGACCGAGGCGGACGAGGTCCACCTGGCGGCCGGTGCGACGGCCTTCGCCCGGGCACGGGAGGAGCAGCTGCGCAAGGTGCTGGAGGAGGACGGCTACCGGCTGTACGTGCACGACGGCGTGGTGGACGTCGTGCCGCCCGGTGACCTCACCCCCCAGGGCTCGGACCACTTCGCGGTCTTCACGCCGTACCACCGGCGCTGGGCGGGCGAGCCGCTGCGGACACCGCTGGCCGCCCCCAGGGCGGTGCGCGTGCCGACGGGGGTGCGCTCGGAGCGGCCGCCCCGGCGCTCCGGGATCGCGGACGTGTCGCCGGGCCTCGCCGTGGGAGGGGAGAGCGAGGGGCGCAAGCGGCTCGCCTCGTGGCTGACGGCGCACGGCGACGCGTACGAGCAGCGCCATGACGACCTGGCGGGCGACGCCACCTCGCGCCTCTCGCCGTACCTCCACTTCGGGGCCGTCTCCGCCCTGGAGGCCGTGCAGCGGGCCAGGAAGCGCGGCGGCGCCGGAGCGGACGCCTTCGTGCGGCAGCTGTGCTGGCGCGACTTCCACCGTCAGGTGCTCGCCGCCCGGCCCCGGGCGGCGAGCACGGACTACCGCCCGCGTCACGACCGCTGGCGCCGGGGTGCCGGGGCCGAGGCGGACCTGGCGGCGTGGCGCGAGGGACGGACCGGCTATCCCGTCGTCGACGCCGCCATGCGGCAACTCGCCCACGAAGGCTGGATGCACAACCGCGGCCGGCTGCTCACCGCCTCCTTCCTCACCAAGACGCTGTACATCGACTGGCGCGAGGGCGCCCGCCACTTCCTCGATCTGCTGGTGGACGGCGACGTCGCGAACAACCAGCTCAACTGGCAGTGGGTGGCCGGGACGGGGACGGACAGCCGCCCCCACCGCGTCCTCAACCCGGTGCTCCAGGGCAAGCGGTACGACCCTGACGGCGCCTATGTCCGGCGCTGGGTGCCGGAGCTCGCGGACCTCGGCGGGCCGGCCGTCCACGAGCCCTGGCGCCTGACCGGCCTCGATCGGGCCGCCTATGACTACCCGGACCCGCTGATCGAGCTCTCCGAAGGGCTGGCGCGCTTCCGGCAGGGACGGGGGACCTCCTGAGCGGTGCCGCGTCGCTCGGATTCCGATGCGGAAACGATGCGGGTTGAGGAGCAGGGGGCCGCCGCCGGAACGTGAGGACACGGAATCGACGAGGTTCCGCCGTACCGCCGCTCCGATACAGGCGGTCGCACGCCCCGGTGGTCACCCGCGCCACCGCCCGGAGGAGGAACCGTCATGACCGAGCCCCGGACGACCGGCCGCCTCGCCACCCGGGCGGAGACCCACGCCCACCGCACACGGCGCGGCACGGCTGCCGCCGACGACGACGAGCGGATCGCACGAGGGCTGGTCCAGGGGGACGAGCGCTGCCTGGACGCGGCGTACCACCGCTGGGGACGGCTCGTGCACGCGCTCGCGGCCCGCGCCCTGGGCGACCCCCGCGAGGCGGAGGACGTGGCCCAGCAGGTGTTCGTCGCCGCCTGGCGGGGCCGCGCGAACTTCCGTCCCGAGCGGGGGACCCTGCCGGCGTGGCTCACCGGCATCACCCGCCGGAAGATCGCCGACGCGCTGACCGCACGCACCCGGCGCACCGAGCTCACCGCGGCCCTCGGCGCCGCACTGGAGCACAACGGCGGCTCCCAGGAAGGCCCCGAGCGGATCATCGACCGGCTCCTCGTCACCGAGGAACTGGCCAGACTGCCCCGCGCCCAGCGCGACGTCCTGGAGCTCGCCTACTTCGCCGACCTGACCCAGACGCAGATCGCCGACCGCACCGGCATGCCGCTCGGCACGGTCAAGAGCCACGCCCGCCGCGGCCTCCGGCGCATGCGCCACGGTCTCGACCTCGCCGCGACCGGTGGGTGACGCGACCGCACCCGACCGCCTCGCACCTGAGGCGGCGGCGTCACTCCTCCGTGCTCACGGCCGGTTTCCCGTACGACTCCGCGATCGCGGCCGGATTCCCGTACGACTCCGCGATCCCGGCCGGATTCCCGTACGACTCCGCGATCCCGGCCGGATTCCCGTACAACCGGGAGATCACGCCGAGGGCCTCGGGCAGCCCGGTGGGACGCATCATGCCGGGAGCCGGGGGCCGGCCGAGCCAGCCGGGGCCCGCCAGCAGGACCAGGGGGGCCGTGCGTGCTCCCCGTACCCCGAAGGCCGTCCCCGCGACGTGCCGGGCCAGGGCGTGGTTCGCGGTGGACCTCGCCTGGGACCAGAGGGCGACGGCGGCCGCCCCCGAGCGTCGCACCGCCGCGTCGAGGGCCTCCGCGGGCACCGCCGCGCCGAACATCCTGGTCGGCAGGCCCCGCTCCGCCAGTCCCGCCGCGAGCGCCTCCAGAGGCAGCGTGTGCTGCTCCCCGGGGACGCACGCCAGCACGACCGGGGCGGCCGGGGTAGCCGTCGCCGGGCCGGTCACGGCGGCCCGGCGCAGCGCGGTGGAGACGTGCCAGGACAGCAGGTGCTCCACCTCGACGTAGCGGTCGCCGGACGACTCCCACCTGCGGCCCACGGCGTGCAGCGTGGGGACCATGATCTCCTGCCACGCGGTGACCAGGCCGTGTTCGGCCAGCGCCTCCTGGAGCAGCCCCTCCATGGCGGGGCCGTCGAGGCGTACGGCGGCGCGGGCGAGCCCGCGGGCCTCCCGCCGCACGTCGCCCCGCGGGAGGCCGCTGCCGGGTCCGGGTCGACGGGTCCTCCTGGGGACCACGGGGGCCACGGGGGCCACGGGGGCCACGGAGGCGTCGGGGACGGCCTCGGGAACGGTCGACTCCGCCGAGGTCCGCGTCTGCCGTGCGGCCCTCGCGGCCTCGGCGGGCGGGACGCCCGTGGCCGTGAGACGGCACATCTCGTCGAGCACCGCGAGGTCCGCCGGGCTCCACCGCCTGTGCCGGCCGTCCGCGCGTACGGCGGGACCGATGCCGTACCGCTGGTCCCAGGAACGCACCGTGGTGGGAGAGACACCCAGACGCCGTGCCACGGCACCGGTCGTGATCCCGTGAGCCGTATCGGACATGCCACCCACGATACGAGGTCCAGCCGATGCGGAAACGATGCACGGAAGGGCGGGTCGGGAGCTGAGGGCTCTCAGTTCTCGTAGGGGACCCTGGCGATCTCCTCGATGCCGCCCAGGGTGCCCCACTCGTTCTTGCCGAGCCGGGTCAGCGGGCGCATCAGGGTCATCTCGGGGTGGCCGTCGACCATGACCGACTCGTCGACCGCCGCGTGCACGACCCGGCCGAAGACGACCGTCGAGTCGCCGATCCGCAGCGTGCTGTGCAGCTCGCACTCCAGGGCCACCGGCGACTGGGCGACCCGCGGCGGCTTCACCCGCAGGCTCGGCTCCCGCTCGATGCCGCACGCGTCGAACTCGCTCACCCCGCGCGGGAAGTCCGTGGAGGTGGCGTTGATCCGCTCGAAGAGCCCCTCGGGGGCGAGGTTCACCACGAACTGCCCGGTCTCCTCCACGTTGCTCAGCGTGTCCTTGCGCCCGACCGAGGTGAACTGCACGACCGGCGGCGCCACCGAGGAGATGGTGAAGAAGGAGTGCGGGGCGAGGTTGTCCGTCCCGTCGGCCGAGGCCGTGGACACCCAGGCGATCGGCCGGGGCACGACGGTGGCGGTGAGGAGCCGGTAGAAGGAGGTGCGGTCGGTCAGTTCGGGATCGATGTTCACGCGCATGGCCGCCAGTATGACCGGCCTCTCGGGGGTCCCCCGCCCGGCCGTCGGCCCCGGCACCTCGTGGGCCCGTGCACGACGGGCGCGCACACCCCTTGGCCCCTGGCCCCCGCTGCCCGACACTGAGCCGATGACGCAGCGCGTGGACCTCGCGACCGTGATGGACCGATTCGCCCTCGACGACCTGGTCACCGGGTACGCGGCGGCCGTGGACGAGGGCGACTGGGACGCCTACCGGGGTCTGTTCACCCCGGACGGCCGGGCCGACTACCGCGGCTCGGGCGGCATCGAGGGGCCGTCGGCGGAGGTCGCGGAGTGGCTCGCCGCGACGCTGCCCCTCTTCCCCGTACGCCAGCACCTCATCGTGAACCGGCGGGTGCGGTTCCGTGAGCCGGGCGGCTACCCGGAGACCGGGGACCGGGCGGACATAGGCGCCGACTACGTCAACCCGATGCGGTTCGCCTCCGGCGAGGAGTTCGTCTGCGGCGGGCGGTACGCCTTCGCGGCGCGCCGCACCGCCGACGGCTGGCGGCTGACCTCGGTCGTCGTCGACGAACGGTGGCGCCGCCACAGCTGACCCCCGGTCACCGGGGCTTCGCGGACACTGGAGGCATCGACGGGAGGCACGTCATGCGTGGTCCGTTCGTGGTCCGCCGCCGAGCAGGCCGGGCCGAGCGCTCCCCCGCCCGCCGGCGCGCCGGGCGCGGGGCCGCGCGTTCCCTGCTCGCCGTCGGCTGCGGCGCCCTGCCCGTGCTCGCCTTCCCGGCCCCCGGGCTCTGGTGGTGGGCCGGTCTGGCGCTCGTACCGTGGCTGCTGCTGATCCGTTCCGCGCCGGGGGCCCGGCGTGCCGGTCTCGACGGCTGGTTCGGCGGCCTCGGGTTCATGCTCGCGATGCACCACTGGCTGCTGCCGAGCCTGCACGTGTTCCTGCTGCCGCTCGCCGCGCTGCTCGGTCTGCTGTGGCTGCCCTGGGGGTGGCTCGTCAGGGCGCTCCTCGGCGGAACGCCGTCGCTGCCGCGGGCGGCCGTGGCGCTGCTCGCGGTGCCCTCGGGCTGGCTGCTCGTCGAGCTGGCCCGCTCCTGGGAGGGGCTCGGCGGACCGTGGGGGCTGCTCGGCGCCAGCCAGTGGCAGGTCCCTGCGGCGCTGCGGCTCGCCTCGGTCGGCGGAGTGTGGCTGGTGAGCCTCCTGCTTGTGGCGGTGAACACGGCCGTGGTCCTGCTCGTGGCGTCGCCCGGGCGGCGTGCCGTCGGGGTGGCGGGGCTCGCCGCCTGCGCTCTCGTGGTGGGGACGGCGGCCTGGGGCGTCCCCGCCCCGCGCGAGAGCGGGACGGTACGGGTGGGGCTCGTACAGCCGGGGGTGTTCGGTGGCCCCGACGGGCCCGAGGGGCGTCTCGCGCGGGCCGAGGCGCTGACCCGCTCCCTGGCCGGGCAGCGGCTCGACCTGGTCGTGTGGGGCGAGAGCGGGGTGGGCGCCGATCCGACGGGCGACCCGAAGCTCGTGGCCCGGCTCGCCGCGCTGTCGCGGGCGGTGGGCGCGCCGCTCCTGGTGAACGTGGACGCGCGGGGCGCCGACCGTCCCGGCATCCACAAGAGCGCGGTCCTGGTCGGCCCGTCGGGTCTCACGGGTGACCGCTACGACAAGATGCGGCTCGTGCCGTTCGGCGAGTACATCCCGGCGCGTCCGCTCCTGGGCTGGGTGACGTCCGCCGGCCGGGCCGCGGAGGAGGACCGGCGGCGGGGCTCCGAGCCGGTCGTGATGGCCCTGCCCGCCCGCGAGGCCGGTGCGTCCCCGCTGCGCGTCGGACCGCTCGTCTGCTTCGAGTCCGCGTTTCCCGACATGAGCCGCCGCCTCACCCGCGACGGGGCCGGCCTGCTGGTCGTGCAGTCGTCGACCAGTACCTTCCAGGACAGCTGGGCGCCCGCCCAGCACGCCTCGCTCGCGGCCCTGCGGGCGGCGGAGACGGGCCGTCCCGTGGTCCACGCGACGCTCACCGGGGTCAGTGCCGCGTACGGTCCCGACGGGCGGAGGGCCGGCCCGGTGCTCGGCACCGACGCGAGCGCCGCCGTCGTGCGCGAGCTGCCCCTCTCGGGGACGACGACGGCCTACGTCCGCTGGGGCGACTGGCCCTTGTACGGTGCGCTCGCGGTGGTGGGCGCGGTGTGCGCCGCCGAGGGCGCGGGCGCCTTCAGGACGCCTGTGCCAGAGCGTCGCGGACGACGCGCTCGCACAGCTCGTGTGTGAGGAGCGCGTCGCGGGCGCTGAGCACCCGGCCCTCCCGTACCGAGTCGAGGAAGGCGAGGACCGCCTGCTCGATGCCGCGCTGCCGGGCCACGGGCACCCAGTCGCCGCGCCGGCGAACGCTCGGCTGCCCCTTGTGGTCGACGACCTCGGCGAGGTTGAGGACCTGGCGCTTGGTGTCCTGCCCCGACACCTCCAGGATCTCCTCGGTGGAGCCGTTCATCCGGTTCATCATGCCGATGGCGGTGAAGCCGTCGCCGGAGAGCTGGAGCACCACGTGGTGCATGAGGCCCTCGCGGATCCGGGCCCGCACGTCGATGTGCTCGACCTCGCCGGGCAGCAGGAACCGCAGGGTGTCGACGACGTGGATGAAGTCGTCGAGGACGAGGGTGCGGGGGTCCTCGGGCAGGCCGATGCGGTTCTTCTGGAGGAGGATCAGCTCGCGCGGGTGGTCGAGGCACTGGGCGTAGCTGGGGGCGAGGCGCCGGTTGAAGCCGACGGCGAGGCTGACCGAGCGCTTCTCGGCGAGTTCCACGATCCGCTCGGAGTCGGCGTACTCGTACGCGAGGGGCTTGTCGACGTACGTGGGGACACCGGCTTCGAGGAGCCGGCCGGCGATCTCGGCGTGGGCGGCGGTGGAGGCGTGGACGAAGGCCGCGTCGAGTCCGGCGGAGAGCAGCGAGTCGAGGTCGAGGTGGCGTCGTCCGGCAGGCAGGTGCAGGGTGTCGGCCACCCGCTCCAGGGTCGCCGGGGTGCGGGTCTGGAGGTGCAGTTCGACCCCGGGAAGAGCACCGAGGACCGGGAGGTAGGCCTTCTGCGCGATGTCGCCGAGTCCGATGCAGCCAACCTTCACGGGGTCTCCCTTGTCGTCGTCCACCGGCCCTTGCCCGTAAGGGCCGTTCGCGCCGGTCAGCTTACGCGGGACGGATCACGCCCTCGGTCGAAGGAGCGGCGTCGACGGGCGGGTGCCAGTCGCAGATTCCGTCGAAGCCGCGCAGCGCGAGACCGGGCCCGAACAGGGAGACGGCGCTGACGGCCGCGTTGCGCAGGGCGACGGCGGGCCCGCCGGAGAGCAGGGTGAGCGCGCCGGTGCGGGCGGCCTTGCGGACGATGGCGGTGGTGCGCGGCAGCCGGTCGGCGGTGTACGCGGCGAGGGCGCGGCTCGGCAGGAAGCCGGGGGCGGCGCCGGCGTGGTGGGCGAGGACGACGGCGTCCTCGACGGCCTGGTTCCCGCCCTGGCCGAGGCTCGGCATCATCGCGTGCGCGGCGTCGCCGAGGAGGGCCACCCTCCCGTGGTGGAAGGCGGGCAGCGGGTCGGGCAGGTGGTGGACGTCGTGCCGCAGGATCCGGTCGGGGGCGACTCCGGCGAGGATCTCGGGGACGGGGTGGTGCCAGTCCCCGAAGAGCCGGAGCAGTTCGGCCTTCTCGTCGTCGGGTGCGTGGCCTCCGGCGGGGGCGGCGGCCATGGCGTACGCGTAGACCCGGCCGTCCTTGAGGGGCTGGCTGCCCCACAGCCGGCCGGCGCCCCAGGTCTCGTGCGGGGCGAAGGGCCGCGCGGGGGCGGGGACGACGACGCGCCAGCTGGTGGCGCCGGAGTAGCGCGGGCCGGGGTGGTCGGGGAAGAGGGTCGTGCGGGTCGCCGAGTGGATGCCGTCGGCGCCGAGGACGAGCTCGGCCTCGATCTCGTCGAGGGCCCCGGTCCCGGTTTCCGTGACGGTGAGGCGGGCGGGGCGGTGGTCGTCGCCGGGGTCGGTGACGGCGGCGGTCACGCCGGTGCGGACGGCGCCTTCGGGGAGGGCGGAGGTGAGGATGTCGACGAGGGCGGCGCGGTGGAGGAGGACGAGGGGCCCGCCGAAGCGGGCGGCGGCCGCCTTGGCGTCGGTACGGGCGAGCCAGCGGCCGGCGGGGGTGCGCATGCCGCCGTCGCCCTGCCAGGCGGAGAGCTCGCGGACGCGGTCGCCGAGGCCGATGACGTCGAGGGCGCGCTGTGCGTTGGGGGCGAGGGCGATCCCGGCGCCGACGGGGGTGAGGTCGGCGGCGCGTTCGAGGACGGTGATGTGCCAGCCGCGGCGGTGCAGGGCGACGGCGGCGGTGAGTCCGCCGATGCCGGCTCCGACGACGACGGCGCGGTGCTTGTCCATGGCTGCTCCTCGGCTCGGTACGGGCGGGGCGACGGGCCCTGCGGGTGCGGTCGGCCCTGCGGATGCGACGGGACACCGCGGGGGAGCCCGACACCGCGCCTCACTACAGCTGTAGTGAGGCCGACACCGTGACCGTACTACAGCTGTAGTCGTGCCGGTAGTAGGTTGTCCCCATGACCTCAGCCACCGCCGGTACCCCGGCCCCGGAGTCCCCCGTCTCCCGCGCCGAGCGGATCGGCGACGCCGCCCTCGCCCTCCTGGTCGAGCGGGGGATGCGGGGCCTGACCCACCGCGCCGTGGACGAGCGCGCGGGGCTGCCGCAGGGCTCCACGTCCAACCACGCCCGCACCCGCCAGGCCCTCCTGGAGACGGCCGTACGGCGCCAGGTCCAGCGGGAGGCCGAGGTCCTCACCCCGCACGAGCTGCCGGGCCCGGAGAGCGGCGGCGAGGCGCTCGTCGACGCGCTCGCCCTCGCCCTGCACCGCTATCTCACCGACCACCGCTCACTGCTGGTCTCCCGCTACGAGCTGGCCCTGGAGGCCACCCGCCGCCCCGAGCTCCGGAGCTTCTTCGACACGGCCGGCGCGACCTTCCACACCCCGCTGATCGCGATGATGACCGCGGCCGGCTCGCCCGAGCCCGAACGGCACGCGCTCTCCCTGATCGCCTGGAGCGAGGGGCTGATGTTCTCCTGCGCAGTGGGCTCCTTCCACGCGGCCGTACCGAGCCGCGCGGAACTGCGCACCGGCTTCGACGAGTTGCTGCGCGGCATGCTCAGGGACCGGGGCTGACACGCCCCGCCGGACGGCCGCGAAACCCCTGGCGCCGTCCGCGATCATGGGAGACGATGCCGCCCATGACCACCGAACGCACCGAAACCGTCACGCGCGTCGAACCCGGCACCACCACCGGCGAGCGCGAAGCGCTGGAGCAGTGGCTCGACTTCCATCGCGCGACCCTCGCGACGAAGTGCGAGGGGCTCGACGACGCCCAGCTGCGCACCCCGTCCGCCCCGCCCTCGGACCTCAACCTGCTCGGCCTGGTCCGGCACATGGCCGAGGTCGAGCGCGGCTGGTTCCGCAACGTCCTGGCCGGCGAGAAGGCGCCGTGGATCTACTCCACGGAGGCGGACCGCGACGGGGACATCCACGCCACGGACGAGGACACCTACGAGGAGGCCCACGCCACCTGGCAGGCCGAGATCGCGCACGCGCGCACCCTGGCCGCCGGCCGTGACCTCGACGACCTCGGCGTGGGCGAGCACCGCAGCGGCGAGACCTTCAACCTCCGGTGGATCTACCTCCACATGATCGAGGAGTACGCCCGCCACAACGGCCACGCGGACCTCATCCGCGAGCGGATCGACGGCGTGACCGGCGACTGACCCCGTACCGGAACGCATCCCGGGCCGGTCAAGGCCGGGCCCCGCGCGCCTCACCCGTGCGGGGCATTCCCCGCCGGTAGGGGCGCGAAGATCGCGGACGGACCAGCAGAGTTGCGCGGGTGCATGGAACCCGAACCACAGCGAAGATCCTGGTCGGAGCGGCGGTCGCCGCCCTCGCGGGCTGCGTCTCGGTGGACGCCCCGCCGACGGCGCCCGCCCACGCCCCCGCGCCCGCGGCCGACACCGCACGCCCCGCCCAGGACGTGGCACCGCAGATCGTCGAGGGCCCGGCCCGTGAGGCCCTCGAAGCGGCGCTCCCCGCTCCCCCGCCGTCCACCGCGCCCCGCGCGACGCCGCCGGCAGGGCAGCACCGGCGGACGGCGACGCCGCCCGGGCCGGAGGCCCCGCACCCCGGCTCCGTACCGCAGCGGCAGGAGCGACCGCGCCCGTCGGCGCGGCCGGACCTCCCCGAGCTGCCGGACCTCGGGAGGCTGCCGAAGGGCCCGCCGGTCTCCCGGGACGAGGTCTGCGATCTGGGCCGGCGGTACGGGGGCTGGACCCCCGGCAGCGATCAGGCGAGGATCTGCCACGGCACGTACGGCAGGTGAGCCCTGGCCGTACGCCCCGGAACCGTCCCGCGTCCCGTCACGCGACCCTTCCAGCGCCTCTTCACGCGCCCCGTCACGCGCCTCGGAGTCGCAGCTCCAGGCGCTCGATCGCGGCCCGTACCCCGTTCCCGTAGCCGTCGTCGTCGAGGTGGTCCGAGGCGGCGCGGGCCCGGTCCAGATGGACCCGCGCGGCGTCGGGCCGCTGGAGCTTGACGTAGTCGGCGGCCAGGTTGAGATGGAGCGAGGGGTACAGCGCCCGGAGCGCGGCCGCCGAATCGTGCTCGGCGAGCCGCTCCTCGGCGAGGCCCTCGGCCGCGCTCAGCGCCCGCAGGTCCCAGGCCAGCTCGGTGTCGGGGTCGTCCTGGGCGTCCGCCATGTAGTGCGCGAGGGTGCAGCGGTGCAGCGGGTCGCCGTCCGGGCCGATCTGCTGCCAGATCAGCCCGAAGCGGTTACGGGCCTCCTCGCGGTCGCCGCCGTGGAGCAGCATCATGGCCTGCCCGATCCTGGTCATGACCCCGTCGTCCGACACCTGCTGCTGCTCGGTCACCGCGACCTCCACCCGCTCTCCCACTGGGAGTGACGACGCTAGCCGGAGCCGGCCCGGATCGGGCCGAGGCTCAGCCGAGGTCCGGGATGCGCCAGTCGATCGGCTCGTGTCCCTGGGCGGCGACGGCCGCGTCGATCTGGGTGAAGGGGTGCGATCCGAAGAACTTCTTCGCCGACAGCGGCGAGGGGTGCGCGCCCTTCACCACGACGTGCCGCTCCTCGTCGATCAGCGGCAGCTTCTTCTGCGCGTAGTTGCCCCACAGGACGAAGACGGCGGGGTCGGGGCGGGAGGCGACGGCGGTGATCACCGCGTCCGTGAACTTCTCCCAGCCCTTGCCCTTGTGCGAGTTCGCCTCGCCGGAGCGGACCGTCAGCACGGCGTTGAGCAGGAGGACGCCCTGCTCGGCCCACGGCATCAGATAGCCGTTGTCCGGGATCGGGTGCCCGAGCTCCTCGTGCATCTCCTTGTAGATGTTCCGCAGCGAGGGCGGCGTCTTCACGCCGGGGCGGACGGAGAAGCACAGGCCGTGGCCCTGCCCCTCGCCGTGGTACGGGTCCTGACCGAGGATCAGAACCTTGACCTTGTCGTACGGGGTGGCGTCGAGGGCGGCGAAGACCTCGTCCTTCGGCGGGAAGACCGGCCCCTTGGCCCGCTCCTCCTCGACGAACTCGGTGAGCTGGGCGAAGTACGGCTTCTGCAGCTCCTCGCCGAGGACACCCCGCCAGGACTCGGGCAGCATGCTGGTGTCGGTCACGGTCACAACCTCCGGTGGACGTTCGTGTTTCTCCGTCCCAGAACCTATCGGGGGCCACTGACAGTGGCCCCCGGCAGGTCGTTCCGAGAGGTCGGCTACCAGCTGGCCCGGCGGCTCAGCTCCCACATCTGCATGACCGTCTGCGGGTCGAGGGCCCGCTCGCCGCCGCCGATGTCCTCACCGGCCGCGATGTACAGCTTGCCCTGCCACAGGGGCAGCAGCCGGACGTCCTGGACCATGATCTCCTGGGCCTCCACGAACTCGTCCGTGACGGTCCCGCGGTCGCTCTCGCGGCGGGACTTCGGGAGCAGCTCGTTGGTGATCCGGGAGCTCACGTAGGGCGTGCCGAGGACGTTCTCCTTGCCTATGAAGGGGGCGACGAAGTTGTCCGGGTCCGGGAAGTCGGGGAACCAGCCGCGGCCGAAGACCGGGTACTCGCCCTTCTGGTAGCCCGCCTGGAACTCCTTCCAGGGCTTGCCGTGCAGGGTGACCTTGAAGAGGCCGGACTCCTCCAGCTGCCGCTTGAGCTCGGCGAACTCGGCGGCCGTCGAGGAGCCGTACCGGTCGGTGGTGTACCAGAAGTCCAGGGCGACGGGCTCGGTGATGCCGGCGTTGCGCAGGATCTTCTTCGCCTTCTCCACGCTGGGCGAGCCGAAGCGGTCGAAGAACTTGGTGGTGTGGGCGGCGATGCCCTTGGGCACCATCGAGTACAGGGGCTCGGCGGTGCCCTGGTAGACCTTGCTGACCAGTTCGTCGCGGTTGACGAGCTGGGCGATCGCCTTGCGCACGGCCGGCTTGGCGACGGACTCGTCCTCGGCGTTGAAGACCAGGTAGCGGATGTCGGCGCCGGTCGACTCGACGAGCTGGAGACCCTTGTTCTCCGGCTTGTCCTCCTGGAGGGAGACGACCTCGGCGGCGGTGAGGCCGCGGTAGGTGGCGTCGATCTCGTCCTTCCGGAGGGCGGCGACCATGGCGTCGGAGTCGTCGAAGTACTTGATCGTGACGCCGCCGTTCTTGCGGTCGGCGAAGCCCTTGTAGGAGGGGTTCTTCGTCAGCTCCGCCGCCTCGCGCTCGGCGTACGAGTCGAGGACGTACGGGCCCGAGCCCATGATCTTGCCGTCCTTGCGGAGCTGGTCGGCCGGGTACTCGGCGGGGTCGACCAGCGACATCGCGGGGGTGGCGAGGACGAACGGGAAGGTGGCGTCCGACTTGTTGAGGCGGAAGACGACGGTGCGGTCGCCGACGGTCTCGATCTTGTCGAGCGAGCCGAGCATGCCGTTCGGGCCGCCCTTGTGGTTGATCGTGCGGATGCGCTCGATCGAGTACTGCACGGCCTGGGCGTCCAGCTTGTGCCCGTTGGAGAACGTGAGGCCCTCCACGAGCTTGCACTCGAAGACCCGGCTGGAGGTGTCCGTGAACTTGCAGTCGGCGGCGTCCGCCTGCGGGGTGGTGCTGCCCGTCGGGAAGGCGACCAGGGTCTGGAACACATTCCGGAAGAGCTCCCAGGAATTGTCCCAGGCGGCGGCCGGATCAAGCGTGGTGGGAGAACTCGTCGTGCCGACGACGATTCTCTGATCCCCGGCGGATTCACTGTCCGAGAAGACACCGCATCCGGTTACCAGGGATATGGACACAAGGGCTGCAGCGGCCTGCAGACTGGTCCGGTTGAACACGTGCACGCTCCTCGTTCAGCCAGGGGTCGGCCGACGATACCGCAGCACCCCGCCAGGTCAATCTTCGAGCCCGACGGGGCACTTGAGGCATTCGACGTATAACCGGGCGCAATCCGGACAGGGAATCCGGGAAGTGTCCGGTAATCGGTCACCCGACTCCGGCGTTCAGGAAAATGCCGCCGTCGACGACGAGCGTCTGACCGGTGATCCACTCCGACTGCGACGAGGTCAGGAAGGCGGCCGCGCCGCCGATGTCCTCGGGCGCGCCGAGCCGGCCGAGCGGATAGGCCGCGGCCGCCTCCGTCTCACGGCCCTCGTAGAGCGCCCGCGCGAATTTCGTCTTCACGACGGCCGGCGCGATGGCGTTGACCCGCACGAGAGGCGCGAATTCGTGCGCCAGCTGAAGGGTCAGATTGATCATCGCGGCCTTGCTCACGCCGTACGCGCCGACGAAAGGCGAGGCGGAGACGCCGGCGATCGAGGCGATGTTCACGATCGCCCCGCCGTTCTCCTTCTGCCAGGCGTGCCAGCTGCGCTGGGCGAAACCGAGCGCGGAGATCACGTTCGTCTCGAAGACCTTGCGGGCCACCCCGAGGTCCAGGTCCGCGATGGGCCCGAAGACGGGGTTCGTGCCGGCGTTGTTGACCAGGAAGTCCAGACGGCCGAAGCCGTCCATCGCCGCCTCGACCGCGGCGGCCTGGTGGACCTCGTCGTGGGCCTTGCCGGGGACGCCGATGACACGGTCGGCCCCGAGCCGCTCGACGGCCTCCTTCAGGGCCTCCTCGCCGCGCCCGGTGATGACGACCCGGTCGCCGCGGGCGACCAGGGCCTCGGCGATGCCGTAGCCGATGCCCCGGCTGGCGCCGGTGACGAGGGCGACCTTGCCGGACAGCTCCGGCCTTTCCTGCGTGCTCATGCGCGCCTCCTCCTCTCGCTGCCGGTCGTCAGTTGAGCGGGCCGCCGGCCACGTACAGGACCTGGCCGGAGACGAAGCCGGCGTCGTCGCCCGTGAAGAAGGCGATCGCGTTGGCGACGTCCTCGGGGCGGCCGACCCGCTGCACCGGGATCATGGAGGCGGCGGCCGCCTGGAAGTCCTCGAAGCCCATGCCGACGCGCTCGGCGGTCTGCGCGGTCATCTCGGTGACGATGAAGCCCGGGGCGACGGCGTTGGCGGTGATGCCGAACTTGCCGAGCTCCTTGGCCAGGGTCTTGGTGAAGCCCTGCAGACCGGCCTTGACGGCCGAGTAGTTGGCCTGGCCGCGGTTGCCGAGCGCCGAGGAGGAGGAGAGCGAGACGATCCGGCCGAAGCCCGCGTCCACCATGTGCTTCTGGACGGCCTTCGCCATCAGGAAGGCGCCCTTGAGGTGGACGTTCATGACGAGGTCCCAGTCGGCCTCGGACATCTTGAAGAGCAGGTTGTCGCGGAGCACGCCCGCGTTGTTGACAAGGATCGTCGGCGCGCCGAGCTCGGCGGCGACCCGCGCGACGGCGGCCTCCACCTGGGCGCTGTCCGAGACGTCGCAGCCGACGGCGAGAGCGGTGCCGCCCGCGGCGGTGATCTTCTCGACGGTGTCCTTGCAGGCCGCCTCGTCGAGGTCGAGTACGGCGACGGCGCGGCCCTCGGCCGCCAGGCGGAGCGCGGTGGCCGCGCCGATGCCCCGTGCGGCACCCGTGACGACGGCTACGCGCTGCTCGGTGGTGGACATGCTTGGTTCTCCTCGCCCTTGGATCGTCCCTGGTCGCGGTCGAACCGGTGGCGCGCTCCTGCGTCCCGCACATGAGCGACCGCTTAGTATCGTCCGCAGACGAGACGCTAGAAGCCCTGGCACCCGGTGTCAACGGCCCACCGGGTGCACCAGGTCACTCCGTGGTCACCTACCGCACGAGAAGGTCGAGCAGCCGTTCCACCTCGGCCTCGGGGTCGGCGGTCAGACCCGTGTGGACGGGCCCCGGCTGCACGACCGTGGAGCGCGGCGCGATCAGCCAGCGGAAGCGGCGCCCCGCGTCGTCACGGGCGGCCTGACCGGCCGCGTCGCCGCCCAGGCAGACCCCCTCGACGGCACGCAGCGCGGCCCGTACGCCGGTCACGTCGGCCGCCGGGTCGAGCACCGTCAGCTTGGCCTCGTCCAGATGCGTACGGGCGGCCACGAAGGACCGGGCACGGCAGTAGACGACCACTCCCGCGTTGAAGCACTCGCCGCGCTCCACCCGCGGCACGACGCGCAGCAGCGCGTACTCGAAGACATCGCGGTCGGTCACGTCGTGCTGTCCTTCTCGGTGGAGTGCTTCCTGGGCGCGAGGCGCTCGGCGAGCCAGCCGGGCGGCTGCTGCGGCCGGCTCTCGGTGCGGGGCCCGAGCGTGATCCGCTCGTGGATCGTGGCGGCGCGCGGCAGCAGCGCCGCGACGTACGCGTCCCGCACCTCGTCGGTGCTGTCGAAGCCGGGCTCGTCGACGAGCCACTCGTCGGGGACGTCGGCGGCGACCTCCTCCAGGAGCTCGCGGGTGACCAGCGGGGCGAGCTCGGCGGCCGCGGCGGCGACGTCCGGGCCGAAGGGGGCGAGCGCGTGGTCGGAGGCGTCGTACGGCTTCGCGGCGGACGCCTGGGCGCCCGGCCAGTTGTGGTGCCAGATCATGGTCGCGCCGTGGTCGATGAGCCACAGCTCGCCGTGCCAGACGAGCATGTTCGGGTTGCGCCAGGACCGGTCGACGTTGTTGATCACCGCGTCGAACCAGACGACCCGCCCGGCCTCCAGGGGGTCGACCTCGTACGCGAGCGGGTCGAAGCCCAGCGAGCCGGGCAGGAAGTCCATGCCCAGGTTGAGCCCGCCGCTCGCCTTGAGCAGCTCCTGCACCTCCTGGTCGGGCTCGGAGAGCCCGATGACCGGGTCGAGCTGGATGGTGACGAGCTCCGGCACCCGCAGCCCGAGCCTGCGGGCGAGCTGCCCGCAGACGACCTCGGCGACCAGGGTCTTGCGCCCCTGGCCGGCGCCGGTGAATTTCATGACGTACGTGCCGAGATCGTCGGCCTCGACGATCCCGGGGAGCGAGCCGCCCTCACGCAAGGGGGTGACATAGCGAGTCGCTGTCACTTCTGTAAGCATCTCGCCAGGCTATCCGGCGACGGATCCTGGTGAGGGCAAGCGGTTCCGGACGCGTACGCGGTCGTCCTCGCCGCGCCCTTCACCGGCAGGGAGTGCTCAGGTGACCGGCGCGTTCCCGGGCAGGAAGGTCCGCGGCAGGCTCGCGCAGCGGGTGCCGAGGGCCGTCAGGAACGCGGTGGGCAGGAAGATCGCGTCGCACGCGACCATGGCCAGGGAGAAGAACGGGATGCCGAGGAGCACCGCGATGCCCATGTGCTCGAGGATCATGACGGCCAGCAGCACGTTCTTGACCTTGCGGTTGGCGAGCGTGAACGGGAAGGCCACCTGCAGGATGACCGTCCCGTAACTCATCACCAGGACCAGCGCGGTGTTCGCCGCGAGAAGCCCGGAGAGCCACGGCCAGGGCTCGAAGTACTCCAGGCTCAGCGCGTAGTGCAGGGCGCTGCCCTCCTGCCAGCGCGAGCCCTGGATCTTGTACCAGCCGCTGGTGGCGTAGATCAGGCAGACCTGTGCCGCGACCGTCAGCATCGCCGCGTTGTGCAGCATCGCGGCGGCCGCGTCCAGCACCGCACGGCCCTCGGAGTCGGGGAACCTGCGACCGACGACGTACCACAGGCCCTGGACGCCCCACAGGGTCCACAGGACCAGCGGCCAGCCCGTCTGCGGGCCGAACGCCAGCAGCAGGAACAGCCCGGCGGCCGACCAGAGGACGACTCCCGTGCGGTCGGCAGGGCAGGAGCCCTTCCTGTTCCGCCGGCGCGCGTCCAGTGACCAGACCTGGGCGCAGCGGACGAAGACCAGGTAGATCACCATGATGCGCAGGACGTTGTCGCCGCCGTCGCCGATCAGAGGGTTGCGGTTCTCCAGCGACAGCATCCCGACCATCAGCAGCACGCTCATGGTCCTGGTGCGCCAGCCGACCATGACCGCGACCGCCGCGGCGACGGTCAGGGTGTAGACGATCTCGAACCAGAGCCGTCCGTCGGACCAGTGCAGAAGGCTGAAACTGCCGTCCAGTCGGCCCAGTTCGAGGGCCATGTCGTACGACAGCGGGCTGCGGTCGCCGTACAGCACCCGGCGGTGCGGCCATTCCCGGAGCAGGTAGGCGGCGATGGTCAGGGCCAGGCCGATGCGGAGGACCGCGGCCTGGTACGGCGCTCTGGTGGTGCAGGCGGCGCGGCCGAGGCGCACGAGGGACCGGCGGGTGCGACCCTGGCGGGCCCGCTCCATCGGACGTGCCTGCGCCGTCGGGCGTTCGGCGACGGGCGTTTCGATGCTCAACTCACAGCCCCCTGTGGTCCTGGTCGGTCACCGGCCACCAAGGGAGCATCCGGTAGGTGGTGGTGTCGGGCGCGTCCTCGGTGCTCCACGACGGCGGCTGCACCATCGTGTAGCGGCCCGCGAGCTGCATTCCCGTGATCCGCTCGCCCTGCCGGTCGCGCCCGACCCGCTGGAGCGCGATGCGCTTGAGGTAGTTCACGGCCACCTCGCCGCGCGGGCCCCTGGGCCGGTTGCCGCTGTCGAGCCAGGCCTCGGAGTTGTCCCAGGCGATGCGGAGCATGTTCTGGTGCACATGGCTCGGCGCCGGATTGTGCTGGATCTCCGCCACGTCCTGGGCCGTGAGGTTGATCCAATCCGACACGTGGGTGGTTCCGTCGGCGCCCGTGGTCCTCACCCGCACGCCGATGGCGTCATTGCGTTGCTTCGGGTTGGGCGCGAACAGTCTCCAGTCCTGCGCGAACTCCGGCCGGACATAGGAGTCGATCGTCCCGCTGTGAGCCACCCTGACGGCGTTGCTCGGCGCCAGGGTCAGGAAGATCATGGCCAGGTGCGTCACCAGGGCGCCGGCCAGCACGACGCCGGTGGCGGTCAGTGCGCCGACCGACGCACGGGACCACCGGGGGCCGGTGCCCGCTTCCGCTTCCGGTGCCGGTGCGCCGTCGCCCGGTCGCGGAGGAGGCAGATGCCGCGTCGCCGGAGCCGTGGCCGTCGGCGGTCCGGCAGCGCATTCGCTGGAAGGTTCCATCACGTTCCTTTTTGTGGGCGGCCCGTGCGGCGGAATACGACAACCACACGGGCCGCACTCCCGATGCGGTGCCGGTGAAACCGGCGCCGCTCGGTGTTTTTTCAGCGGTCGCTCAGCGTTTCAGCGACCTTTTTTCGGTTCAGTTGAGGGGGCACGTAGCCGTGTTCTTGTCGGTCCAGGTCAGACCGGCGGCGGAGCTGAGCACGTCGGCGATGTCGTTCAGGACCGAGCCACGGGGACGCACGTACCAAGCGGCGAAATTGTTCGCATTCTGGGGGTTCCAGATGTAGGTGAGCAGCGGGTTCGCGGGCGCACCCGCCGCGACACCGGCGTTCGTGCGCGCGAGGGTGTCGCTGTAGGGGGGCGTGGGCAGGTCGCTCCAGGTCGACGTGGCCGGGTCGTAGGGCGCCGGCCAGTTGTCGAGCCCCCGGTTGAACCAGTACCCGGGCGAACACCACTCGTTCCGGGGCGGGGGCGTGGTGGTCGACGTGGTGGCCGTCGTGGCCGTCGTCGACGTGGTGGACGTCGTGGACGTGGTGGACGTGGTGGACGTCGTGCCCGTGGTGGCCGTCGTGGAGGTCTGCCCCGTCTGACCGGTCGTGGCGCCGGTCAGGCCGATGAGCCCGGTCGTGAGTCCGATGTCCCCGAGGATGTTGGGGGCGAAGACGGCGTTCTGCGTGCAGTAGCCGAACGTCCCGCCCTTGCAGCTGTGGTCGAGGTCGTACGTGCCGCCCTTCCCCTTGTGGTGCTCCTTGTCCTTGTCGTCGCCGCCGTGTCCCGGGGACAGCGTGCTGCTCTGGTTGTGCGCCACCCAGGGGCGTTCCCAGCCCAGCGCCTGAGAGGCGGTGGGGGTGCCCATTCCGATGGCGAGTACAGAAGCTCCCACCAGCAAGGCTCGTGTGGCCCGCATGATGATCCTTTCCCTGATTTCCGCACGGGACGAGGGATCCCGCTTGTTCAAGCGAGAAGTAGAGCAATGCCGGTCCACAAAAACAAATATATTGACCTGTTGCACCCACGCGGGGACGGGAAATACATCGAAGGGGCTAGATCTCATCGCATTTACCGACCACATTTCGGGGTTGACGACCGTGGTCCGTGAAGAAGCTCGAGGGACACACCACGCGACGATCCACCGATGAAGGCAAACAGATGTCCGGCGAACCTGTTATGGAATTCACCCGGACTCGAGGGACCGAAAAGAAAGCCCCTGCCGGCGGCACCGCGATGCGTCTCGCCATCGAGCCGCCGCGCAGGGTCGTGCGGGCGCGAGGGAAACTGCCCGTGTCCCCGTTCGGCGCACGACCGCGCAGAGGCAAAAGGCCCATCGCGGGGCTGAAGCCCGGCGTCGTTCCAGGGCAGACAGGCCGACAGGCCGCATGGTGGACGGATGATCGGGACCCTGATCGCGCTGCTCGGCCTGGTCGTGTCGGTGGCGACCGCGATCGTCGGCTATCGGCACGGTCGTCGCGCCGAGAGCGCTCAGCAGATCCGCGACGAGCGTGAGGAACGATCGCGCAGACAGCGCGAGGAGGAGGCGGAACGGACGGAGCGAATCCGGCAGGCGAGCTGGATCTCCGTGTACGCCGACGCCGGCGGGCGCGGCGTCACGGTGTACAACGGCAGCAGCCAGCCTGTCAGTGACGTCCGGGTCCTGGTCGGCGGCGACGTACTGCGGCCCGGCAGGGTCCGGCTGCTGGTGCCGGGCCGGCGGGCGACGTTCGTCCCCGGTCCGGATGCGACGGGCCTCGATCTCGATCCTTCGGGAATGGCCGTGGAGTTCACCGACGTGGCGGGGCGGGCTTGGCTGCGGTCTGCTGAGGGGAGGCTGTTCGAACGGGTTTCGCCGGACGGCGCCCCTCCGCGGTGGGGTCCTCCCATGACCCCGCTCGTCGAGCCGTACCGAGGCCCTCGGCCGGAGACGGAGCGCAGGGACACCGGTGTCGGTCACAGGCGTCCGGAATCCGTCGGACCGACGGGGCCGCCCTCAGGGCCCCTCGGCGGCTCTGTTCACCCGGAGCCACGGCCGTCAGCGCCCGAGGCCGGTGACGCCGCCGGTGGTGGCAGCCGAAGGCGAGGCGGCTCACGAAACCCGCTGTTCGTCCTCGGCGTCCTCGGCGCTGCGGCCGCCCTCGCGTACCTCGTCGCCAGGCTGGTGTAGGCGGCAGCACGGCGTGCCCCCGCTCTCCGGCCGTTCGTGCGACACGGTCACGGCGTGCCGGGCGTTCCCGTGGGGGCCGCCGGGGCGGGGCAGGCGACCGTGCCCGGCCGTACGGAGAGGGAGAGCTTCGGCGTCGTCAGGAGGCCCGGGATCTGGAAGTCCTGGGCGGTCCCGGTGATCCGGTCGAACTTGGCGTAGCGCGCCTGGATGCCGAAGCGGTGCTGCGGGCTGTCGAGCGGGTTCACCACGTACGCGCCGGTGGCGTCCTTCACGGTCTTCACGTCGGCGCCGTTCGTGTTGAGGTCGACGATGCCGTCCATGTCGAGGACCCCGGTGGCGCTGCGGAGGTCGAGGACGGTGTTCTTCGTCCTGATCTCCCAGGAGCCGGGGTTGTCGTCGCCGAGGGTGAGCAGCAGGGTGTACGTGGCTCCCGCGATCTGCTGCCGCTGGCTCAGGCAGAGGCCGTTGATGACGCCGTCCGCGAAGCCCATGCGGAGCACCCGTTCACTGCCGGTGGAGCCGTCGGGCCGCACGACGGCCTGGTCGACGACGGCGGCGCCGTACTGCGTCCCGTACAGGCTGCTGGTGGTGAAGTCGACGGGCCGGTCCTGGATGCGGAGGCCGACGGCCAGCGCCCCGGTCGCCATGGCGGAGCCGAGGCCGCCGGCGGCGAGGAGCGCGGGCACGGCGACGGCGAGGGAGCGGCGCCAGTGGGTACGGCCTTCTTCGCGGACCCTGATGTCGCGGTTCCTCATGGCGTGGTCACCGTGATCGTTCCGGGGAGGTGGACGGGGTTGTCGGTGGAGTCGAGGGCCGCGTGGTCGTCGACGGTCCGGATCGCGTAGATGTCGCCGGTGAAGTCCTCGGCGCCGGCGGTGAGCGGGATCAGGGAGCCGAAGAAGTCGAGCAGCCCCTGCACGCCGCAGATCTTGACGAGCACCCGGACGCAGACGTTGGTGATGTTCCCCCACATCGTCGTCGTCTCGGCCTTCCCCGCGCTGTCGTAGCCGCCGAGCGAACCCTCTCCCGGTACGTCGATGGTGACGGTGTGTCCGGCCGCCCGCTGGACCACGTTCATGTGCGAGCGGATCTTGAGCTTGGTGAAGGTGTACTGGGTGGTGGTGCGCGTCGAGCCGTCGGAGAGCCGGATGGTGACGTTCTTGTCGACGGTCATGGAGACGGCGACCATGCTGGCGATGGTGACGTGCAGCGGGTCCGGGGAGGGCAGGAACGGCACGCCGAGCGGCTCGACCGCGGCGCTCTCGCCCGAGGCACTGCTCGGCTGCCCTGACCAGACGGCCGTGACGACGGCGAGGAGCAGGGCCGCCGCCACCGCGCACGCCCGGCGCCGCGCCCTCATCCCTCCACCGCCCGGCCGCGCGGGCGTTTGACGCCCCAGCCGACCATCATGGAGCCGCCGAGCACGCCGAGCGTCATGCCGAGCAGGAAGCCGCCCAGGTTGGAGACGACGAGCGAGACGACGGCGAGGACCGCGCCGATCAGCCCGAAGGTGTACCGCTGGGCGGGCAGCGCGAGCGGGATGAGCCCGCACAGGATCATCCCGCCGCCGACGAGATAGCCCGCCACTCCCCCGAAGCCGGTGCTCACGATCAACTGCAGGGAGCTGAGGGAGAACTTGAGGACGGTCCAGCCGCCGGCCACCAGCCAGACCCCGCCCCAGAACGGCCGGGTGCGGCGGAACGCACGGAACCAGACGTACGCCGCCCTCGCCCGGCTCAGCATGTGGTCGCCGTTCCCGCGACGACCCTGATCCTCAGGTCGGGCAGCACGAGCGCGCCGGCCATCTCGGCGTCGTACGCGGTGGCGTTCAGTCCGTGCAGCGCGATGGAGCTGCCGCCCTCGCCGCCGGCCGAGCCGAGTCCGAAGCCGCCGGGCAGGGCGCCGGTGAGCGGCTTGCCGGCGACGGTGACCTGGTCGGCGGACTGGCCGAGCACCGCGTTCTGGAGGGTGGTGGGCCCGTAGGCCTGGAGTTCGGTGGCCTGGATGTAGAGGTTCGAGGCGTCGATGTCGGTGGTGAAGGTGGCGGGTGGGCTCGCCGTGACCTTCTGGCCGCCCGTCAGGAGCAGCGAGTACGGGACGCCGGCGATCGTCTGGTGGACGATGCCGCAGAGTCCGGCGAGCCCGGCGCTGGCGAAGCCGACGCGCGCCATCGCGGTGTTGGTGGTCGTGGTGCCGTCGGGGCGCCCGACGGCGGGGGTGTTGACGATGGCGCCGAAGCCGCTGCCCTGCACGCCGTTGGAGGTCAGGGTGAAGGGCTGCCCGGTGACGCTGAAGTTGGCGGCGAGAGCGCCCTGCGCGAGCGCGGTGCCGAGGGCGCCGATGGCGAGGACGGAGGGGACGAGGGCGAAGGCGCCGCGCCCCCAGCGGGTGCCGCGGCGGGTGCCGTCGGCGGCCTGGGCGAGCATCCGGGTGTTCCAGTCGGCGGCGGCGCGGCGGGCACCGGAGAGCAGCTCGTTCATGCGGATCCGCCCCCCAGGGACACGGGCGTCTCGGCGGACTGGGTGGTACGGCGCGGGCGGCGCCGCCCGGCGGGCTTCTCGGGCAGCCAGGCGACGGCCATGGAGCCCCCGAGGACCGAGAGGACCATGCCGACGAAGAGGCCGCCGAGGTTGGAGAGCGGGAAGGAGGCGACTCCCGCGATCACCGCGATGACTCCGGCGGTGTGGCGCTGTCCGGGCAGCAGCAGGATGAGCAGGGCCATGGCCATCAGGAGGACGCCTCCGGCCATGCCCGCGATGCCTCCGACGCCGACCTGGAGGATCTTGCCGAGCGGCGCCATCGGCAGGAAGAAGATGACGAAGCCGCCCAGTCCGGTCCAGACGGCCGCCCAGAACGGCCGGGTGCGGCGCCAGCGGCGGAAGGCTCGGCGCGCACGGGCGGGCAGGGGCTCCTCGGTCGGCTCGGGCGGCGGTTCGGTGGTCATGGGGGCCTCGCAGCGGTGGGTCGGGGTGGGAGGGCCGGGGCCCCGCGCCGTAGGGAGCGCGCGGAGCCCCGGGGTGGTGCGGGGGGTCAGGCGCCGCAGGTCTTGTCGCCGTGGGCGATCCCGATCGCGAGGTCCGGCAGGGTGATCGCGCCGGCGATCGTGGCGCCGTTGGCGTCGGCGTTGAGGTTCTTGATGTCGGTCCGGCCGCCGGTGGCGTCGAGGCCGAACTGGCCGGCGGTGCCGTCGTTGATGCCGGTGCTCTTGATCCCGGAGCCGTCGGCGGCGGCGCCGATGACGTTCGGGGTGGTGTCGCTCGCGTTGAGGGTGGCCGTGGCCGCCTTGAGCGCCTGCGCGTCGAGCACGAGCTTGTTGACCTGGAGCCCGGCACCGGCGACGAGCTGGTCGCTGGTGAGCGGGGTCGCGGCGGCGGGCGAGGAGATGTTGAGGGACCAGGTGCCGAGGCTGCCGATCACCGGGAGGTTGACCGACTGGACGGCGTGGACGCAGATGCCGTCGAGACCTGCCTTGGCGATGCCGACCTCGGCGGCGCCCTTGGCCCCGCCGGCGTCGATGGTGTGCATGACCGCGCCGATGCCCTGCGGCGCGGCGACGGTCTTGGAGCTGAGGGTGAAGGGGACGCTGGTGAGCGAGAGGTTCGCGGCGAGCGCGCCCTGGACCATGGCCGTGGCCATGGCGGCGATGGCGGCCGTCGCGGGAACGGCGAGGAACGCCGATCTGCGCCAGCGGGTGACGCCTCTGGTCTCGTGCTGCATGTGATCTCCAACCGTCGTGCCGCCGGCGTCGAATGACACTTTGCGGCTCCCTGTTCGAGAATTGGACACTTCATTGAGAAGTGTCAACACTTCTGACAATCCTGCGGAGATTTCCCCCTGGTCTAGGCTTGGCCGATGCCACGGTTCAGGGAGACGGTCCGGACACTGCTGCGCGAGCGGCTGCTCGACGCCGCGTACGAGGCGGTCGCCGACCGCGGCTTCGACAAGCTGCGCATGGCCCACCTGGCCGGCGCGGTCGGCGTCAGCCGGCAGACGCTGTACTCGGAGTTCCCCTCCAAGGAGGCGGTCGGCGAGGCCCTCTTCCAGCGCGAGCTGGAGCGCTGCCTCGTCGGCATCCAGCAGGGCCTGGACGCGCACCGGGACGACCTGCGCGCGGCCGTCGAGGCCGCCGTCGGCTTCACGCTCACGCTGGCCGGCCGCAATCCGCTGATCAAGGCCATGCTGACCAGCACCGGCGAGGACGGACTCCTCTCGTACCTCACGACCCGGTCCGCCGCGGCCTTCGACCTGGCGACCGCGATGGCCGACGCGTACGTCACGGAGGCCTGGCCCACCATCGATCCGGTGGCGCGCGAACTGGCCGTGGACGCGGCGGTCCGGCTGACCGCCAGCCACATCGTCCAGGCCGGCCCCTCGCCGGAGGAGTCGGCCCGGCGCATCGCGGACACCGTGGTCCGGGTCGCCCTGAGCACCGGCCGGGAGAGCGTCCCCGAATAGCCGTCAGGGGCCCGGCCCGCGGTACTCCTCCAGGACGGGCCGGTTGCCGATGTCGGGCGACGCGGAGACGGGGAAGGCCCGCACGCCGACCCTGCCCTCGACCCGGTCGAGCGCCCCCCAGCCGTACGCCCGCGAGTCGTCCGACAGATCGGGGTTGTCGCCCAGGTAGAAGAACGACCCCGCAGGCACGGTCCGCAGCTCGGACCGTGCCGACCGGGTGCCGTCCGGGCCACAGCAGGCGCCCGTACGGTGGGCCTGCGCCGCCCATTGGGGTGCCACCACCCGTCGTACGGGCCCCCGGCCGCCCTCCTGGAGGAGCACCTGGAAGGGCTCGTCCGGCGTGGAGACGATCGCGACCCGGTCGCCGGGCAGCGCGATCACCCGCTTGACCAGGAGGGCGTCCTTCCCGGTGGCCCGCAGCAGCACGACGTCGAACCTGTTCGCCCGGCCCGCCGAGCCCGGGGCGACGAGGATCCGGTCGCCCTGGTGGAGGGTGGGGGTCATGCTGGTGCCGTCGACGCGGACGCCGAGGGCCGTGACGGCGACCCCGGCGAGCAGGCAGAGCAGGACACCGGTCCCGAGGACGGCGACGGCCGCCCGGCGCGGGTTCATCGGCGTCGGGTGCGGTCCGGCGGCCGTACAGCGCCGGACCGGTCGATTTCGGTCATGGCGGGAAGGTAGGCGGGGCGGCGGGCGGCGGCTGTGACCGTACCGCTCAGGGTTGTTGACCGCGCGTCTGATAAGACCGTGGGGTCTCGCCGGTCCAGCGCCTGAACGCCCGGTGGAAGGCGCTGGGTTCGGAGAAGCCGAGCTGCCGGGAGAGCCGCTCGATCGACACCCGCCCGCCGGTCAGTTCGGCGATGGCGTGGTCCCGCCGCACCTGGTCGCGGAGCCGCTGGTACGTCGTTCCCTCGGCGGCCAGTTGGCGGCGCAGGGTCTGCGGGCTGACGGACAGCCGGTCGGCCAGCTCCTCGGGCGTCGGCACCGGCCCGGCGGGCAGCGCCCGGCCGATCAGGTGCCGCACCCGGCCGGTCACCGTACTCCCGTAGTCGGCGCAGACCAGTACGTCGACCGGGGCGCGGCGGAGGAAGGCCTTGAGCGCGGCCGCGTCCCGCAGGACGGGTTCGTCGAGGTCCGCCCGGTCGAAGACGGCCGCCGTCCGTTCCGCGCCGAAGACGCAGGGCGCGCCGAACAGGAGGGCGTACTCGCGCGCGTGCCGGGGCTCGGGGTGGACGAACTCGACCCGCCGCAGGCCGATCCGGCGCCGGACGAGCCAGCCGGCGAAGCGGTGCGCCACCAGGACGGTGGACTCGGCGCCGAAGTGGAGGGGGTCGTCGTACCCGGAGACGTCGAACTCCATCCGCGCCTCGTCGAGCGTCCCCGCCCCGCCCGCACCGGGCTCCAGGAGCCGGAACCGCGGCCCCGCCGGGAAGAGGGAGTAGAAGGTCTGGGCGCGCCGGAGCGCCTCGCGCAGGTCCCGGCTGCCGTGGACCACGACATGGGCCATCATCGCGAAGGTCCCGACCTTGCTGGGCGCGCCGCCGAAGCCGATCAGCTCGTCGTCGAGGGTGGCCCAGAGCGTTCTGACGAGCTGTCCGAACTGCTCCGCCGAAACCCTGGCCCGCGATTCGTCCAGGAGTCCGGCGGGCAGTCCGGCCCGGGCGAGGAGCGGGCCGGGAGCCACCCCGCGCCGCTCGGCGCCGAGCAGTACGGCCCGTACGTGGTGAGTGCTGACCGTCGAGTTCACCGAAACTAGACACTTTCATCGAAGGATGTCCAGGTTCAGACACTCTAGTCAGAACTGTAAGGCTGTCGAAGTACGCATCCTGTGAACGGGACACAGCTCACAGCCGTACCGTCACCCGTGCAGCCAGCACACGAGGAAAGAGGGGCAGCACATGAGCGGAGTGGCACGCCGGACGGTGGTCGCGGCGGCGGGCAGCGCGGGCCTGGCGGCGGCACTCGCCGCCTGCGGGGGCGGCGCGGACGACAAGAACGGCGCCCCCGAGGGCGGCGCGCTCGCCCGGACCGGGGACATCCCGGTGGGCGGCGGGAAGATCCTCGCCGACAAGGGGCTGGTGATCACCCAGCCGAAGGCCGGCGAGTTCAAGGCCTTCTCCTCGAAGTGCACCCATCAGGGCTGCGCCGTGAGCAGCATCAAGGACGGCGTCATCGTCTGCCCGTGCCACCAGAGCCACTTCGACATCTCGGACGGCAGCGTGAAGTCCGGCCCGGCACCCTCGCCGCTGCCGCCCGAGCCGATCCAGGTGGTGGGCGAGGAGATCAGCCCCGGCTGACGGCACCCCCGGGAGTCGCGGAGCCCCCGGGACGCCCGGAACTCCCGGCGCCCCTGGGGGCCTTCCAGCAGCCGAGCACCTCGTCGGTCGTGGTGATCGTGGCGACGAGCGCGAGGGTGTGACGGATCATCGCGGGGGTGTAGTCGGCCGGCACCCCCGCGATGGCGTCCCCGGGCACGACGACCGTGTAGCCGAGGTTCACGGCGTCGAAGACCGCGTTGGGCACGGCCACGTTGGCGGAGACGCCCGTGACGATCAGCGTGCGGCAGCCGAGGTTGCGGAGCAGCGCGTCGACGTCGGTGCCGGCGAGCGGCGAGAGCCCGTGCAGCCGCCGGACGACCAGGTCCTCGTCGGCGACCTCGATCGGTTCGGCTATCCGGACGGCCCTGCTGCCGCTGTGCTGCTGCACGGGCAGCCGGGCGGCGGCCGTGAAGAGCCGGGCGTTGGTGTTGGCGCCCCGCCCGTCGGGGCGCCGCTCGGCGACGGCGTGGATCACCTGGACGTCGGCCGCGTGCGCGGCGGCGACGAGCCGGGCGACGTTCCGCAGGGCGCCCGACGCGCGGGCGACGGCGGCCAGTTCGGGCAGGGCGCTGTCGGGCCCGACGACCCCCTGCTGGCACTCGACGGTGAGCAGGACGACTCCGCCGTCCGGACGGATCCGCTCCCCCAGCCGTTCTCTCGGACTCTGACCCATGGCCTCCCCTTGCACGCGCGCGGTGGGACCCCCATGCTTTCTGACGTCTCATCAGAAATCCAGAAGGGTGCGGACGATGACCGTCGCACAGCGCCGTGGACGCCGGATCATGATGACCCCGGCCGAGCTCGACTCCTTCCTCGCCGAACAGCGCACCTGCCGGGTCGCGACGGTCTCCGCCGACGGCCGCCCGCACGTGAGCGCGCTCTGGTTCGTCTGGGACGGCTCCTCGCTGTGGCTGTACTCGATCACCCGCAGCCGGCGCTGGGCGGAGCTGCGCGCCGACCCGAGGATCGCGGTCGTGGTGGACGACGGCGAGGAGTACGGCGAGCTGCGCGGGGTCGAGCTGTCGGGGACGGCCGTCTTCGTCGGCGAGGCGCCGCGCACCGGGGAGCCGTGCCCCGAACTCGACGTGCCCGAGCAGCTCTTCGCCGCCAAGAACTTCGGCCTCGACAGCATGCCCCACGACGGCCGGCACGCCTGGCTCCGGCTGACCCCGGACGCCGTCGCCTCCTGGGACTTCCGCAAGCTCGCGGACCTCTGAACCCGGGCCCCAGCCGGCCGGCGGTTCCGCCGCCGGGCCTCAGCTCGCCAAGGGCTCCGCCGCCGCCCGCAGCGCCGCGACGACCGCCCGCACGGAGGGCCGGCGGCCCGCGTCGGCGCGCCAGGTGGCGTAGATGTGGCGCCGGACCTTCTGCCGTACGGGAACGAAGACGACCCCGTCCGGCACCGGACGGCCGAGCCGGGGCGTGACGCACACCCCGAACCCGGCCGCGACCAGGGCCAGCTGGGTGTGGTGCTCCCCCGCGAAGTGCGCGATGCGCGGCTCGATGCCCTGCGAGCGCAGCGTGAACATCAGCCAGTCGTGGCAGAACTCGCCCTCGGGCCAGGAGACCCACTCCTCGTCGGCGAAGTCCTCCAGGTCCACCGCCTCGCGGCCGGCCAGCGGATGCCCGGCGGGCAGGGCGACGTCGGCGGAGTCGTCGAGGAGGTGGGCGCGCTCAAGGCCGCCGGGGACGGGCGCCCGCTTGTTGCTCCAGTCCAGGACGATCGCCAGGTCGGCGTCGCCGCGCAGGACCGCCCGGACGCCGGGCTCCGGCTCCAGCTCCGCCGTACGGACGCGGAGTTCGGGGTGGCCGGCGCGCAGGGCGGCGAGTGCGGTGGGGAACAGTCCGCGGGCCGCCGTCGGGAAGGCCGCGAGCCGCACCTCGCCCACGACCTGCCCCCGCTGTGCCTCGATGTCGGCCTGGGCCATCTGGACCTGGGACAGGATCCGGGCGGCGTGCTCGGCGAGGAGCAGCCCGGCGTCGGTGAGCCGCACGCCCCGGCCGTTCTTGGCGAGGAGCTGCTGTCCGACCTCGCGCTCCAGCTTGGACAGCTGCTGGGAGACGGCCGAGGTGGTGACGTGCAGGCCGTCGGCCGCGCCGCTGACCGAACCGTGCCGGGCGACGGCGTCGAGAGTGCGGAGGCGCTCCAGGTTCAACATGTCCGCTCCAGGTTCGACATGTAAGCGATTCTAAGGGGAGGGGTCGAGGAATTCTCGCTTGTTCTAAGACATCGTTCCGGTCACCCTGAGTGCATGAGCCCCAGTCCCGCACCCGCCTCTTCCGCCTCCCCCCTCCTCGACTGGCGCGTCCGGTTCGGCGCCCTCGCCCTCATCTGGGGCTTCAGCTTCCTCTTCATCAAGGTCGGCACGGACGGCTTCGCCCCTCTCCAGGTCAGCTTCGGCCGGCTGCTGTTCGGTACGGCGGTGCTCGCCGTCGCGATCGTCGTGAAGCGGGACCGGCTGCCGCGCGGGGCCCGCGTCTGGGGCCATCTGACGGTCGCGGCCTTCCTCCTGAACGCCCTGCCGTTCTCGCTCTTCGCGTACGCGGAGCTGACGATCCCCTCCACCCTGGCGGGCATCTGCAACGCCACGACCCCGCTCTGGGGCATGGTGCTCTCGCTCGTGGCGCTGTCCGAGGACCGCCCCACCCGGGTCCGCGCGGTCGGTCTGGGCATCGGCTTCATCGGCGTCCTCACGGTGCTCGGCGCCTGGCAGGGCTTCTCCGGCCTCGACGTGACCGGCACGGCCCTCGCCCTGCTCGCCTCGTTCAGCTACGCGGTCGGCTGGATCTACGTCCGCAGGACCCTCAGCGGCACGGGCGCCTCGAACCTCTCGCTCGCGGGCTCCCAGGTGGGTCTGGCGACCCTGCAACTGGCGGTGGTCACCCCGCTGTTCACCTCGGTCCCGGAGTCGGTCGAACTGATGCCGCTCCTCGCCGTGATCGCGCTCGGCGCGCTCGGTACGGGGTACGCGATGCTGCTCCAGTACGGCGTCGTGGCGGAGGTCGGCCCGACGACGGCCGCCATGGTCACGTACTTCATCCCCGTCATCGCCACGGCGGCGGGCGTCGCGCTCCTGGACGAGCGCCTCACCTGGAACACCCCGGTCGGCGCGCTCGTGGTCCTGGCGGGCGCGGCGCTCACCCAGACCCGCGGCACCACCCGAACGGCGGGCGTGCGCGCCTCCGGCGGCGGGCGCCTCTCCCTCTCCCGTGTCACTCTCCGTGACCCCCGTGGCGACAAGATCGTTCCCCGGGCATGAACCTCACCGCACTCCCCCGCACCCTCCTCGCCGGCCTCGCCGTGGCCGGCGCCTTCCTCGGCTTCGCCGGCCCGGCGCAGGCGGCCACCGCCACCGCCGGTGCCGTGGCGACCGTCGCCCCCATGGACGGCCCCGAGCCCGTCGAGCTCGACGAGCGGGGCCTCCCCGACCTGCTGGAGGACTGACCGCACGGGGGCAGCGGGGCAAGAGAACGGCCGGACACCACGAGGGCGGTGTCCGGCCGTTCCGTGTGTGCCGGGCGTCAGTCGCCGCCCGATCGCGGCCTGCCGAAGAGGGTCTGGAGGGCGTCGACGGCGCTGCCGTCGTGATCGCTCCCCGCCGTGCCGCTGCTGCCGTACTGGACGTTGGCCGCCCGGTCGATCTCCACGACGGAGTCGGCGTGCGAGTTGTCGATGACGGTCAGCAGGCTGCCGTCGGCCGCCGCCGGCGCGGCGCCCGTGGCGAGGAGGGCCGCGGCCAGACCGAGCGCCTTCAACGGCGCCCTGAGGCCGGGCCCCGTTGCCTGGCGCGGGATCACCGGGCTCATGCGCCCACCCGCTCGGGGGCCGTCTGGTGGCGGGCGATGTTCCGCTCCAGGAGCCGGGTCGAGGCGGCGACCCCGACACCGGTCTCGGGGTCGAAGGAGGGCAGCCGGCCGTTGGCCCGCTTCAGTTCGACGAGCGCCGAGTCCATCGCCTCGTGCGCCGCGAAGAGACAGGGCGTGCTGTAGATCGCCACGTCGACGCCGAGGTCGGAGAGTTCGTCGAGCGAGAGCCGCGGCGACTTTCCTCCGGCGATCTGGTTGAAGAGCAGCGGCTTGCCGCCGACCACCTCGCGGATCCGGTGGATCCACTCGACGCTGCGTACGCCGTCCACGAGGACGACGTCGGCGTCGGTGGCGGCCAGGCACTCCGCCCGGTGCAGGATGTCGGCCTCGTCCGTGGCGTCCGTCCTGGCCACGACGACCATGTCCCGGCGGGTGGCGAGGACCATCTTCAGCTTGGCCAGGTACTCGTCGAGCGGCAGCACCTGCTTGCCGTCCGCGTGGCCGCACCGGCGCGGCCGCTTCTGGTCCTCCAGGATCACGCCCGAGGCGCCGATGCGCTCCAGGCCCTCCACGACGTGGCAGGCCACCTCGGGGTCGACGTAGCCGTCGTCGATGTCCACGAGCAGGTGGTGGCGGGGGAACGCGCCGCGCAGCCGCTGCACGAAGGCCACCATGTCGGGCCAGGCGATGAAGCCGATGTCCGGGAGCCCGTAGTACGAGGCGGCGAAGCCGAACCCGGAGACGAACATCCCGTCGTAGTGGTCGGCGGCGACGGACGCCGAGTACATGTCGTACACGCCGATCAGCGGCGTCGTCCCGGGCGCCGCGACGGCCTCGCGCAGACTGCTTCCGTAGCTCAAGGTATGACTCCTGGTCAGTTCGGAAAGACACGGCATGAGTGAAGAACCGCCGCAACACGGCGGGGCTTTACCAAAACCTGATGATTTCCTGAACCAAGCACGAACATCGCTGTACGGGCGCTTTACTCACTCTCCCGGCGTAGCGCTTTCACCAGAGAAACGTCACTTGCGAGGAACGGGCTTGCGCCGCACGGCAGATGGACCCTAGGACCGGCCCGGAGAGCCCCTAGCCGTAGCTCCGCGCGGGCGCCGGTCCCGCCGCGCCCGCCACGGCCTCGGCCAGTGCCTCGACGTCGCCGGCGGTGAGGCCGGAGACGGTGAGCCGGATCGCCGGGCCCGAGTCCGTCCGGAAGCGGGCGCCGGGCGCGACGGCCCAGCCCGCGGCGAGCAGCCGGGCCACCGCGCCGGTCTCGTCGGATACCGGGACCCAGACGTTCATGCCGCCCCGCCCGTGGGCCTCGACGCCGCGCCGGGCCAGGGCCCGCACGAGCCCGTCGCGCCGCTTGCCGTACGCGCGGGCGACGGCGGCCGGGTCGATCGCGTCCGTGGCCCAGAGGTGGGCGACGGTCCGCTGGAGCAGCCGGCTGACCCAGCCGGGGCCGAGCCGCTGCCGTCCGAGGACCCGGTCGACGGTCTCCGCGTCGCCGGTGAAGGCGGCGATCCGCAGGTCGGGCCCGTAGGCCTTGGCGACCGAACGGATGAGCACCCAGCGGTCGGTGACGCCGGCCAGGGGGTGGAGGGGCTGCGCGACGAAGCCGTGCCCGTGGTCGTCCTCGACGAGCAGCACGCCGGGGTGCGCGCCGAGGACGCGCCGCAGCTCCCGGGCCCGGTCCTCGGTGACACAGGCCCCCGTCGGGTTCTGCGCCCGGTCGGTGACGATCACGGCCCGCGCCCCGTCCTGCCGGATCGCCCGCTCGACCGCCTCCGGCAGGGGCCCCTCGTCGTCGACGGCGACCGGCACCGGGCGCAGTCCGAGCGCGGGCACGAGGTCGAGGAGGCTGCCCCAGCCCGGGTCCTCGACGGCGACGGCGTCACCGGGCCTGAGGTGCGCGGTGAGCACCCGCTCGACGGCGTCGAGGGAGCTGGAGGTGACGCCGATCGGCCCGGCGGGCACGCCGTCCGCGTCGAAGGCGGCGCGCGCGAGGCGGCCGAACTCCTCGTCGACGGGGGCCTCTCCGTACATCCCGGGCCGCTCGGCGTACCGCCGGGCGACCTCCGCGAAGGCCTCGCCGAGAGGTGGCAGCAGGGCGGGGTCGGGGTTGCCCTTGCCCACGTCCCGGACCCCGGCGGGGGCCTCCACGCGGATCGAGCCGCGCGCGGTCGTGGCGGGGCGCGGCCGCACCCGGCTGCCGCGCCGGCCGTCCGTCTCGATGACCCCGCGCTCGCGCAGGGTGCGGTAGGCGGCGGCGACGGTGTTCGGGTTCACGCCGAGGTCGCCCGCCAATTCCCGCATGGGAGGCAGCAGTTGGCCGGGCTGCAGCGCGCCCGCGCCCACCCCCCGCTCGACGCTGGCGGCGATCTCCGATGCGCGCCGACCTTCGATCCGGTAATCTCCTAGCACAAACACGATTATGCACTAGTGCAATGGAGTACGCAATGAGCGCCGTCGACACGAGCACCGCGACCGAGACGTCCGCGCGGGACGGGGCCTACGCGCCGACCGACCGGACCGTGCCCACGCGCAACCGCGGCCGCGCCTCGTACGACAGGGAACTCGTCCACTCGATACTCGACGAGGCCTACGTCTGCCACCTCGGCTTCGTCCGCGACGGCGCGCCGGTCGTCCTGCCGACGCTGTTCGGCCGGGTCGGCGAGCGGCTCTACGTCCACGGCTCCACCGGCTCGCGGCCGCTGCGCGCGGCAGGCGACGGCGTGGCGGCCCCCGGTCTGCCCGTCTGCCTGACCGTGACGCACGTCGACGGCCTCGTGCTCGCCCGCTCCGCCTTCCACCACTCGCTCAACTACCGCTCGGTCGTCGTCCACGGCACCGCCCACCAGGTCACCGACCCGGAGGAGCTGCGGATCGCCCTCGACGCCCTCGTGGACCACGTCGTCCCCGGCCGCTCGGCCGACTCGCGCCCCGCGAACGCCAAGGAGATCGCGGCCACCGCGGTGATCCGGCTCGACCTGGACGAGGTCTCCGCGAAGGTCCGTAACGGCGGCCCCAACGACGACCCCGAGGACCTCGGCCTCCCGTACTGGTCGGGTGTGATCCCCGTCCAGGGCGGCTACGGCACCCCGATCCCGTCGGACGACCTCGACCCGTCCGTCGCCCTGCCCGGCTACCTCACGGCGCTCTGAGCCGCGCTCCGAGCGAGGAAGGACGGATCGACGATGCTGATCCACCCCTGGGACGCCGCCCACGACGAGGGCGAGTGGCGCGAGTGGCTCTCCCGGCACGACTTCGGCCAGCTCGCCGTCAACGGCCTTGCCGGCGAGCCGCCGTGGGTGCAGCCGCTGCACTTCCGGTACGAGCCCGAGCCCGGCCCGTACGGCCGCGCCCTGGCCCATCTGGCCCGCCCCAACCCGCTCTGGCACGCCCTGGAGGCGAACCCGACGGTGCTCCTGAGCGTGGTCGACGACTACGTCTACGTGCCGGGGCACTGGACGGCCCCCGAGGGCGCCCCGTCCGAGCACGGCACCCCGACCTCGTACTACGCGGCCGTCCAACTGCGCTGCACCGCGCGCGTGGTCGACGATCCGGCGGAGAAGGCCGCCCTGCTCAACCGCCAGGTGGCCCACTTCCAGCCGGAGGGCGGCACCGCGACCGTCGCCCCGGGCGAGGCCCCGTTCGGCCGGATGCTGCCGGGGATCCGGGTGCTGAGCCTGGAGGTGACCGACGTACGGGCGAAGTTCAAGTACGCGGGCAACAAGCCGCAGGAGGTCCAGGACCGGATCTCGGAGCGGCTCGCCGAGCGGGCGGGCCCCGGCGACCTGAGCGCCCGGGCCCACCAGCAGCGCCGCCGCACGAACGGATGAGACCGGTGGGGGCGGGCCATGAGAATCCCCGCCCCCACCGCGGATCTCCTACACCGCCACCGGCTCCCGCCTGCGCGCCTCCGCCGCCGTCCGCGCCTCCGCGAGGGCGAGGCCCGTCACGGCGGCGAGCAGCAGCAGGGTGCCGAGCACGATCGCCGCGGTGAGCCGCTCGCCGAGCAGCGAGACCGCGATCAGGGCCGCGCTCACCGGCTCCAGGAGCGTGATCACGGAGACGGTGGCCGCCCGGACGACGGCCGCCCCGGCGAAGTACAGCGCATAGGCGAGGGCGGTCGGCACCGCCGCCACGTACACAAGCAGCAGCACCACGCTCACCGGCGCGTCGGTATGCGGCACGAGCCCCTCCGCGAGCGCCGCCGGCAGCGGCCCGACGGCCCCGATCGCGAACGCCCAGGTGGTCGTGGCCAGGGCGTCCGTACCGCCGCCGTCGCGGCCGAGCCACCGGGTGAGCAGGGTGATCGCCGCGTATCCGGCCGCCGAGACCACCGCGAGGACGACGCCGAGCGGGCGCACCTCCGCGGCCCCGCCGCCGAGGACGAGGACGAAGAGCCCGGCGAGCGCTCCGGCGACGGCGGCGATCCCGCCGCGGCCGAGGCGCTCCCCCATGGTGAGCCGGGCGCCGAGTGCGATGAGGACGGGTCCCGCGCCCAGGGTGACGACGGTGCCGACCGCGAGGCCGGTGGCCTCGACGGCGGCGAAGTACGCGCTCTGGAAGACGGTGAGACCGATCCCCGTGCCGAGGATGCGGGCCGTGCGCCGGCCGCGGGACTCCGGAGCGGTGCGGACGGCCGCCCGCCGGGGCCGCAGCGCCAGCGCGCCGAGCAGGAGGACGAGGCCGCCGACGCAGCGCCAGAAGGAGAGGGCGAGCGGGCCCATGTCGCTGACGCGGAAGATCAGCGAGGCGGCGGCGCCGGCCGTGCCCCAGGCGATGCCGGCGACGATCAGATAGAGGAGGCTCCGCCCGACGGACAGGGCGGATCCCGAGGAGTTCGACACGTGGGTTCTCCGTGGAAGACAGGAGTGGGAGGTGGTCGCTGGGCTCCGCGCGCGGGCAGCGACGAACCGCCCGGCGGCGAGGAATCGCCGGCCGGGCCCGGTCTTCGTCGAGGAGAGTCTCCGCGCGCGCTAGGCGACGGGCGGCGGAAGCACGGTGGAATGCATGGTCGGCACCCTACGAGGCGGTACGACCGCCGGACAACTGCGCGTCCCGCTCCGTGGACTCGTCCGCTCCGGTCGCCGGACCGGAACCGGCCACCGGCTCGCTCGCGGGCGCCTTCGGGGTCGAGGACTGGGCGATGAAGGCTCCGACCAGGACCACCGCACCGCCGATGATCTGCGGCGCGTCCAGGTGCTCGCCGAGCAGGACCCAGGCCAGGACGGTCGCGACGACCGCCTCGAGACAGGCCACGACACCCGCCACCTGCGGGGAGAGCCGGCGCACCGAGATGACGCCGGTGACGTACGCGAGGACGGTGGCGATCAGCACGATCCAGCCGAGCAGCAGCCACGCGGGCACGCTGGTCCCGTCCATGTCGGCCCGTCCGCCGAGGACGCCCCAGTCCATGCCCCAGGGCCGGGCCACGAGGGTGAGGACGAGCGCGCCGATGAGCAGTCCGTACGCGATGACGCCCACCGGGTCGGCCTGTTCGGCCTCGTCGGCGCCCTGGTCGGACAGGACGAAGTAGCCGACCTGGCAGCAGGCGGCGGCGAGGGCGAGGAGCAGGCCGACGAGATCGAAGCTCAGCCCGGACCAGACCTGCACGACGCAGGCGAGGCCGCCGGCGGCGAGGACGACGCCGAGGGCGGCGGCGCGGGTGACGGGGCGGCGCTGGACGAAGCGGACCCAGCCGAGGACGAGGGCGGGGGCGAGGTACTCGATGAGGAGGGCGACGCCGACGGGGATGCGGGAGATCGAGGCGAAGTAGAAGGCCTGGACTCCGGCGACGGCGAGCAGGCCGAAGCCCACGAGGAGGGCCGGTTTGCGGCGCAGGAGGTCCCGGTGGCGCCAGGCCACCGGCAGCATGACGAGTGCGGCGCCGGCGACGCGGAGCCACACCACGTGGAGCGGGTCGAGTCCCGCCTCGATGAGCGGCTTGGCCGCCACTCCTGAACCACCGAATGCGAAGGCCGAGGCCAGGGCGAGTCCCAGGCCGGCGCTTCTCCCCTGAGACGCGTGCATCGGGCCATCATGACAGGACGCCGTCAGGGGCGTAACCCCCGTTACACCTGTTGAGACGGCTCCTCGTCGCGGGCGGTCAGAAGGCCGGCGATCCGGGCGCCCAGTGCGGCCGGTTCGACCCCCGCGCGCCGCAGCACCTCGACGGCCCGGCTCTCGGGATCGGCGGCTACGGCGGCGAGCAGATCGAGGCCGCGGGCTTGGGGTTCGCCGCGCTCGGCGGCCCGCCGGAAGGCGCCTTCCAGGGCGGCGGCAGCGGCCGGCGACCAGGGGGAGGGCCGGGCGGCCTGGGGTTCGGCACCGCGCGCGGCGGGGAGCAGGCGCCGGACCGCCGACTCCTCCTCCGTACGCTGCCAGCGCAGGCCGTAGCCGATGGACCGCTGGACGAGATAGCCGAGGACGCGGGCCGGCTGGTGGCCGCCCTCGAAGGCGGCGCCGACCTCGGGGTCGGATTCGACGAGGGAGTGCAGGAGGTGGGCGGTGTCGATCTGACGGTCACCGTCCCTGAGGGCTCTGCGGCGCGCACCCGACACCACCGTCGCGAGCGACGGCGTCAGATGGGGCGCGAGCTCCGCGCGCGGGGCGACGGAGGACGGGAGCGGCTGAGGGCGCGGGACGGGATGGTGCACCCTCCCACCTCATCAGGCCGGGAGGGCCGGAACATCACCGGGGAGAAGCATGTCCGCATCCCACCGGAGTTGGGCACGCGCGCGCGGTTCCTCCTCCTTACGGATGAGATCGCGCGCGTCGACCCCGAGAGGCGCGCGCCGCCTTGCTTTGCGCCCCCATGGCAACCATGACCCCCTTCCCGGACGTCTTCCGAGCGTGTTCTGGATGGTGGCCCTGCCCTCACGCGACGGGCGGCAGTACGTGTACCGGGTGTACGCACCCCGGGAGGCGCTGCCGGCCGATCTGTTCTGGGCGGCCTTCCACTGCCACGAGGAGGACGGGGCGCCCCGGGCCTCCGACAGCTTCGACGCGGCCGAGATCTGGTGGATCGGCGACGGCGCGGGACCGACCACGGCAGAACTGACGGTTCATCAGTATTGAATGTTCACGGCCGCCCCGCTACGTTCCGCGACACCGGAACCCAGTTGGCACGCGTGAAGGGGTGGTCTCATGGCCGAAGTCAGCGCGGAGGCACGGATCGAGGCGCCGGCCGGAAAGGTCTGGGCGCGGCTCACGGACTTCTCCTCGTACGGCGAGTGGAACGCCACCCACACCAGCTTCCCGAACGGCGGCCCGGCCGCCCTGGAGGCGGGTACCACCTTCACGGAGAACATGAAGCTGATGGGCTTCCCCGCCGAGGTGCTGTGGACGGTGGAGGAGCTGGAGGCCGAGCGGACGTTCGCCATCAGGGGCAAGGGCCCGATGGGGGTCGTCGTCGGAACGCGCTACTCCCTGACGACGGAGGGGGACGCGACGACGGTACGGATCGACGGGGAGTTCACCGGTGCGGCGGTCTCCCTGATGGCGGGCAAGCTCAAGGACTCGGCGACGGCGGCGCTGACCGAGTCCCTGCGCAAGCTCTCGGGCCTGGTGGTCTGACCCGTACCGCCGGACAGCCGGAAGGGCCCCGCGACGACGGTCGCGGGGCCCTCCCGATGGATCTCAGTGCTCGTCGGCGAGGATCAGGTACAGCTTCTTGCGGGCATCGTTGATCACGGTGACCGCCTTCTGCCGCTGCTCGGGACTGCCGGTCTTCCAGACCTGCCCGAACGCCTCCATCAGACCGAAGCCGGCCTGCCGGATCTCGTTCACGGCGTCCCAGTCGACCCCGCGCCCGGCTTCCTCCCACGGCGCCTCGGGGCCCTCGTCGGCCTCGGCGCGCCCGGTGTCGGTGAGCGTGAACAGCTTCTTGCCGCCCTCGGTCGCGCTGGTGATCAGGCCCTCGTCCTCCAGCATCTGGAGGGTCGGGTACACCGAGCCGGGGCTGGGCTTCCAGGCCCCCTCACTGCGCTCGCCGATCTCGCGGATCATCTCGTAGCCGTGCATCGGGCGGTCCTTCAGGAGCGCCAGGATCGAGGCGCGCACGTCACCGCGCCGCGCCCGCCCCCGGCCGCCGCCGCGACCCGGGCCGCCGAAGGGGCCGCCACCGAACGGCCCGCCGCGGAACCCGGGCCCGAACGGCCCGAACGCGGCACGCCGCCCCTCGAAGTCACCCCGAGGACCGGGGCCGCAGCCTCCACGACCGTGGCCGTGTCCGTTTCCGTACTCGTGTCCATGTGAACGCATCGCAACGCTCCTTCCATCGAGAATCATCGTCGAACTGTCGCGATGCCTCAACGATATATCGGAACTGTTCACCGAACAAGACCCGACCGATCGGTCAGGCAAGATCCGGAAGAGACGGCCTAGCACTGCGGAACGTCCCTCACGAACACGAGCCCGTCACAGGCCCCGAGGTGGGCCGGGTCGAAGGAGGCGTACCCGAACCAGGGGGACACGCGCGGCGCGGGCAGCGCATCGCCGAGAACGGCGGCGAGCCGCCGGGCGTCGACGACGCGGCGGTCCTCCGGCAGGGCGTACAGGAGCCCCTCGACGGTGTCCGGCGGCGGCGCGTCCACGCCCTGGTGCCGGATCGTGCCCAGCGCCATCGCCACGAAGGCGTACTCCTCGCCGAGCCGTGCGCTCACCAGTGCACCGGCGCTCCACCACTCCAGCGGCCGCCCGCCCATCCGCATCGAGCTCTTCTCCCGCTGGAGGTGGGCGTTCTGGGCGTAGACGAAGGCCGGGCCCCGGTCGGCGAGCGCGAGCAGGTTGAGGGACATCATCCGGTCCCGTACGGCGACCAGCCTGGCGAGGCGGGCCGGCGAGGTGTCGGCCATCCAGTGGTGGTACCGCAGCAGTCCGAGCGCGGTGCGCCCGTACAGACGCGCCCGGTCCAGCTCCTCCGGCGGGCTCACGGCGATCAGGTGCGGCCGCTGCTCGTCGAGCAGCGCCACCAGGTCGTCGGCGATCAGCCGCAGCGGGCCGGCCTCGGCGGACCGCCCCACGGACCGGGCCGGGTCCATCATGGCGGCGGGCTCGGTCCACCGGCCGTCGCCGCCGAGCAGCCCGTCGAGGGTCTCCGGCGTGCAGGGGAGCAGGTCCGCGTCCACGTGGGCGGCGAGGTAGCCGTGGAGTGCGGTGAGCGCCTGCCGGGGGCTCTCGGCGCCGGTGATCTCCAGCGGGCCGTCGAATCCGGCGAAGCGAAGGTGCTCGGAGGCGGGCCGGCCCGCGTTGTACGCGCGCATCCAGCGCACGAGCGCGCGGTTGCCCGCGAAAGCGCCCCAGCCATGGCTGAATCCGTGCTCCATGGCCGCGTCGAGAGTCCCGGTCCCGGTGGTGACGTACTCGTCCACGAGCAGGCCCCTCAGGCAGTCGGTCTCGAGCGCGATCGTCCGGTAGCCCGCCTCCTCGACGAGCTGCCGGAAGAGCTCGTTGCGCAGTTCGAGCAGGGTGTCCTCGCCGTGGGTGGGCTCGCCGAGGGCGAGCAGCCGGGGCCGGGCCGGAAGCAGCCCCAGGACGGAGGCAGCGTCGACGGCATGAGTGGTGTCCTTGATGTCAGTCGCCATGCCTTCCACGCTATCGCTGAACATTCGGTGGAGACTTTTTCGCGCATGGCCCGCGATACCGTGGTCCTCATGGGGAAAAACCTTCAAAGCGGGGTGCGGCTCAGGCCGGTCGATCTGGCGCGCGAGCACGGTCTGTCGACGCAGGCGGTCAGGAACTACGAGGAGGCCGGCATCCTCCCGGCGGCCGCTCGCACGCGCTCCGGCTACCGCACGTACACCCCTCTGCACGCCGGGGCCCTGCGCGCGTTCCTGGCCCTGCTGCCGGGCCACGGCCATCCGACGGCGACGTCGATCATGCGGGCCGTGAACGAGGGGGCGGCCGACGAGGCGTTCCGCCTGATCGACGAGAGCCACGCCCAGCTCCTCGACGACCGGCGGACCCTCCGCGCCGTGGAGAACGCCCTCCGCGACCTGGACCGGGGGACCCCGACGCCACCCGCGCCCGGCGGCACCTTCGTCGGACCGCTGGCGAGGAAGCTCGGCATCCGCCCCGCGACCCTGCGCACGTGGGAGAGGGCCGGCCTGGTCCACCCGCACCGCGACCCGATGACCGGGTACCGCGTGTACGACGAAGCCGCCGTACGGGACGCCGAACTGACCCACCAACTCAGGCGCGGCGGCTACCCGCTGGAGCGCATCGCCCCGCTGATCGCCCACGTACGGACGGCAGGCGGCCTGGAACCCCTGGAGGCCACACTGACCGACTGGCACGGCCGCCTGTCCGCCCGCGGCCGCGCGATGCTGTCCGGGGCCGCCGAACTGGAGACGTACCTCCGCGACCGAGGATGAGACCCCTCCGGCTGGCATGATCGGCGCCATGTCGACGCATCCCCTCGTACGCGGAGCCCGCGCACTCTGGGAGGAACTGGCCGGGGCAGCCCAGTCGTTCACACCCGGGGGCACGGTGAGCGTGATCGTTTCGCCGGAGTCGCGCCTCTGCCCGTCCGGATGGGTCGGCGTCGTCACCCTCGCCGGATCGGCGATCGTGACCGTGCCGGGCGAGGAGACCGCCGCGACCGTCCGCACCGCCTTCTCGGGCCTGCCGGCCGAGGCCCTGGTGGACGCCGCCTCCGTCCGTGACGTCCTGCCCGTGGCCAGGACGCTCGGACCGGCGACGCTGGCGTACGTGTCCCCGGAGGGCTTCCGTCCGGCCACCGGCCCCTCGCCGGTGGAACGGCTGCCCGCCGGTCATCGGGCCCTGCGCGCCCTCGAAGCGGCCGCCGGGCAGGAGGACGCCGCGGAGGCCGCCCTGGACGAGATCACCTCCCCCGCGTTCGTGGTCCGTGAGGACGGCCGGGTCGTGGCCGCCGCCGGCTACGAGGACTGGCCGCGCCGGACCGCCCACATCAGCGTGCTGACGGCCCCGGAGGCCCGCGGACGCGGGCTCGCGCGGACGGCGGCCTCGGCCGCGGTCGCCCACGCCCTCGCCGCCGGACTCCTGCCCCAGTGGCGCGCGCGTCCCGCGGCCTCCCGGCGGGTCGCCGCAGCCCTGGGCTTCGAGGAGCTGGGCGCCCAACTCTCCCTGGAACTCACCCTGAAGGAGCCGGCCCCCCAAGGCTCTGCGACACTCCTGCGATGACCAGCACGAACACCACCCCGCTCTTCACCCAGTTCACCTCCCGCGAGGCGCTGCCCGCCGGGCTGGCGACGACTCTCGTCGACTGCTGGACCGAGGTGAGCGACGCCGGCGGGGCGGCCGGGTTCCCCTTCCCGCCGGTCGACCCGACGGAGGTCGCCGCCGCGGTCGACCGCATCGTCGCCGGACTCGCCCCGGAGAGCAGCCGTCTCGTGATCGCCACGGTCGACGGCGCCCTCGCGGGCTGGCTGTGCCTCCGCCGCGACCCCTGGCCGCTGATCGCGCACTGGGGCACCCTGCACCACGTCCAGACCCGCCTCGCGGTACGAGGCCGGGGCATCGGCGCGGGCCTGGTCCGGCACGCCCGCGCGATCGCCCGCGACGAGATGGGCCTGGAGCAGCTGCACCTCGCGGCACGCGGCGGCGCGGGCCTCGAGGACTTCTACGGCCGGCTCGGCTGGCGGGAGATCGGCCGCTGGCCCGGAGCCCTCCGCCTGGCCGCCGACGACGACCGCGACGAGATCCTCATGGTCCTGGCTCCCCTCTGACCCCGGCGCCACGACGGGCCCGCACGGCGCGCACGACCCGGGTGATCCCGTACCCGAGCACCCACGGCAGCACCGTGATCCCGAGGACGTACACGAGGAGGTAGCCGACGAGGTCCTCGGTCCGCGTCGGCTGGTCCCAGGGCAGGACCAGCGCGGTCGCCGACACCCCCACCGGCAGCAGCGGCAACAGCACCGACCACAGCCACGGCCACATACCGGGCCGCCGGGCGCACCACACGCCCGTCGCGGCCATGAGGAACGGCCCGAACGGCACCCACAGCAGCACCGGGTAGAACAGCAGCGCCCACCACTCGTCCCCGTACCCGAACATCATCGAAGCCCCCCGGCCCACTCGCCCCACAGGCCTGCCCGCACGAGAACGGGTCCAGTTCTCCGCGATTGGCCTTGGCCCGCCGTTTTCCTCCCCCGGTACGGTCGGTCGCATGCGCATCCGAATCGTCGACGCCTTCACCGACCAGCCCTTCTCCGGCAACCCTGCCGGGGTCCTGCTCCTCGACTCCTTCCCCGAAGACGCCTGGCTCCAGAAGGTCGCCGCGGAGGTCAACCTCTCCGAGACGGCCTTCGCCCACCCGCTGCCCGCCGGTGGCGAGGCGGACTGGGCCCTGCGCTGGTTCACCCCGACCACCGAGGTCGACATGTGCGGGCACGCCACCCTGGCCACGGCCCACGTCCTGCACAGCACCGGCATCGCGAGCGGCACCGTCCGCTTCGCTGCCCGCTGCGGGCTCCTGATCACCACCGCCGAGGAGGACGGCACGATCACGATGGACTTCCCGACCTCCTCCCTCACCCCGCTCCCGGTCCCCGAGGGCCTGGAGAAGGCGCTCGGCGCCGAGATCGTCGCCGTCCACGACACGTCCGACCACATCGGCGACCTCGTCGTCGAGCTGCGCGACGAGGCCACCGTCCGCTCCCTCACGCCGGACTTCGCCGCCCTGAAGGCGCTCTCCACGCGCGGCATCATCGTGACCGCCGCCGCCGAACACCCGGACAGCGGCTACGAGTTCGTCTCGCGCGGCTTCTTCCCCGCCGTCGGCATCGACGAGGACCCGGTCACGGGCAGCGCCCACACCGCGCTCGCCCCGCACTGGTCGGCCCGGTTCGGCCGCGAGGAGCTCACCGGCTTCCAGGGCGGCGCCCGTACGGGCCACGTCCGCACCCGTCTGTGCGGCGACCGCACCCTCCTGAACGGTCACGCCGTCACGGTCATCGAGGGCGACCTGCGCGTCTGACGCACGAAGAGGCAGACGTACGAGGACGTACGAGAGGGGGTGCACGGCCGACCGAGCCGCACACCCCCTCTCCCCCGTCCCGCGTCCGTCACACGGTCGGCAGCCAGTCCACCTTCCCGGCCAGCAGCCCGTACCCGACGAAGGCCACGATGTCGAGCAGCGCGTGCGCCGCGACCAGCGGCCCGACCCGGCCCCAGCGGCGGTAGAGCAGCACGAAGACGACGCCCATCACCATGTTGCCGATGAAGCCGCCGACCCCCTGGTAGAGGTGGTACGAGCCGCGCAGCACCGAGCTCGCCACCAGCGCGGCCATCGGCGACCACCCCAACTGGCCGAGGCGCCGCAGCAGATAGCCGACGACGATGACCTCCTCCAGGACGGAGTTCTGGATCGCCGAGAGGATGAGCACCGGGTACTTCCACCACACGTCGGGCAGCGACTCGGGCACCACCGTCAGGTTGAACCCGGACGCCCGCGCCACCAGGTAGAAGGCGAGGCCCGCGCTCCCGATCCCGGCCGCGACCAGGGCCCCGCGCCCGAGGTCGGACCACGGCCGGCTCCGGTCGAAGCCGATGGCCCGCAGCCCCCGTACCCCCGGTCCTTCCCGCATCAGCAGATGGGCGACGAGGACGACCGGCACGAGCGCGGTGGCGATGCCGAAGAGCTGCCAGCTCAGGTCGAGCCAGGGCCGCCCGGGAGCGTACGAGCCGTTGAGCGTCGCCGCCTGCTCCTTCAGCGCCCCCGGCTTGGTGAGCGAGCCGATGAAGCTGATGAGCGCCGACACCCCGCTCGCCCCGAGCGAGAGCGCGAGCACGATGAGCGTCTCGGAGCGCAGCACGCCGCGCGGCAGGCCGTCGGGGGGCAGGGAACCGTCCCTCAGTCGTTGCTCCGACACCACACCTGTCTCCGTTTCCCCCTCGCGGGCCCATGCCGTCCAGGTGGCCCCGGCCGACCGGGACCACCTGGACATGATCGCCCATGGAGGGGTACGGGGTGGAGGTCAGCCGATCCCCACCGGCCAGGTGTGCACCGGCTCGCCCGCGAGCATGAGCGTCCGGTACCGCCGGGTCGTCGCCGCGAGGGCCGCTTCCCGGTCGAGGCCCGAGTCCAGGGCCCGGTGGAAGGTGTCGGCCTGCCAGGAGGCGCCGTTCACCTTCCGCAGACAGCGCTGCTCGATGACCCCGAGGTAGAAGTCGCGGTCGGCGGGCTCGATGTGCCAGGCGTCGAGCCCGGCGGCGGCGAGCGGCAGCAGCTCGTCGAGGACGAGGCGTACGGCCGGCAGGGTCGCGATGCCGCCGGCCCGGCCCGAGCGGGGCCAGCGCAGCTCCGCCTCGATGCCCTGGCGGCAGGCGGTGTCGAAGTTGGCCTCGGCGTCCTGGAAGGTCATCCGCTTCCACACCGGGCGGGGGTCGTCGGCGAGCGAGCGGACGAGGCCGTAATAGAAAGCGGCGTTCGCGATGACGTCGGTGACGGTCGGCCCGGCCGGCAGCACCCGGTTCTCGACGCGCAGGTGCGGGACCCCGTCGACCCAGCCGTACACGGGCCTGTTCCAGCGGTAGACGGTGCCGTTGTGCAGGACCAGCTCCTGGAGGCGCGGGACGCCGCCCCGGTCGAGGACGAGCAGCGGGTCCTCCTCGTCGCAGAGCGGCAGCAGGGCGGGGAAGTAGCGGACGTTCTCCTCGAAGAGGTCGTACACCGAGTCCACCCACCGCTCCCCGAACCAGGTGCGCGGCCGTACCCCCTGGGACTGGAGCTCGGGCGGCCGGGTGTCGGTGGCCTGCATGAAGAGCGGGGGCCGGGACTCGCGCCACAGCTCGCGGCCGAAGACGAAGGGCGCGTTGGCGCCGAGCGCGATCTGGACGCCGGACACGGCCTGCGCGGCGTTCCACACGGCGGCGAACCGGGCCGGTGTCACCTGGAGGTGCAGCTGCACCGAGGTGCAGGCCGCCTCGGGCACGATCGACTCGGAGGTGCACAGCAGGCGTTCGACGCCGTGGATGTCGAGGGTGAAGTCCTCGCCGCGGGCGGCGAGGATCTGGTCGTTGAGGAGGGTGTAGCGCTCGTTGTCCGAGAGGTTCTCGGGGACCAGGTCGCGCTGGGCGAGGGTGGGAAGTATGCCGATCATGACGACGCCCGCGTCGAGTTCCGCCGCCTTGCGGTCGGCATATCCGATGCCGGTTCCGATCTCTTCCGCGAGCCGGTCGAATACGCGCCCGTGGAGCTGGTGGGGCGCGATGTTCACTTCGAGGTTGAACATTCCGAGTTCCGTCTGGAAATCGGCACTGGCGATCTTTTCGAGAACCGGTCCGTTCAGCATCCTGGGCAGCCCGTCGGCGCCGGCGAGATTGAGTTCGATCTCCACGCCCATGAGATTGCGGGGCCGGTCGAACCGCTTCTCCGCCAACAGTCGCGCGAGCCCCGCGAGACACTGCTGGAGTTTTCTGCGGTACTGCTGCCGGTCGGACGGGCCGAACCCGTCGGCCACGACCTTCTGCCCCATCGAAGCGTCCCTCCCCGAGTGGGCGGCCGCCCGGACGGCCGCGCGTCACGGACGATGATGCCCACCCCGCTGATCCACAACGCCTGCGGAACCGGCCTGTCGGAGGATAGGCTGGACGGAGCGGTCCATCGGCACATCCCGAAGGCACGGAACACTCGACATATACCAATGTCATATTGTCCCGGGACCCCGGGTCGGAATTCAGCCGTCCGCCTTCGCGAGGAATGCGCAGGTGAGAGCGGTATCGCCCTCGTGATTCCGCTTCAACTCCCCGTGATTACGGCCTGATGACGCCTTGTCAGGAATATCCGCGAGGTCTAGCGGAAACACTGTGTGAACACGTGTCGTATAAACTCCGCGGACGAGGCAGAGTGTTGGCGCCCGGCCATGGCCTCATGGCCCTTCTCTGGCCCCGCCGCCGACAGCGCCGTCGTACCTGCCCACGCATCACCGTGTCTCCTGAGTGAGAGGCGACCCACCATGCTCCGACCCTCCCCGGCCCCTGCGCCGGCTCTCCGCAGTGTCCTCGCGGCCCTCGGCTCACCGACCGCCGTCAACGAGCGGCGAACTCCCGCGCTGCGGGCCGCACAAGGACCGCTGAGCCCCGAGAACCCGCTGCCCGTGCACGTCCTCGGCGTCACCGGAGCACCGGGGCTCGCACCCGGCACCCGGCTCGCCGGCTGGCGGTTCCTGATCCGCAGCGGAGACCGGGCGATCGCCGCCGCGGACACCATGCTCACCCCGGACGGCTGGGCCTTCTCGCACTTCTTCGAAGGCCCGTACGTCTCCGCCACGGAACGGGCCCTGCTCCAGGCCGAGGCCCTGCCGGTCACGTACGCACCACGACTGCTGTCCGTACCGGAGCTCTACATGCTGACGCTCTGGCTGCAGGCCGGACCGGAGGACGACGGCACCACCGTCGCCCCGGCCGCGGCCGATCTGATGGTGCCCCTGGCCCCCGCACCCCCGGGGATCGCGGCGCACCGCCCGTACCAGGTCGCCGATCTCCTGCCCGTGCTCAGTACACGACTCGCGCCGCCGCCCCTCCTGGGCTCGCCGGCGCCCGCCTGATCGAACCCACGCGACGCCGCCCCGTGACCCGGCCGGGTCACGGGGCGCACTCCTGTCCGAACCGTGCGCCCGAACGCGCCTCCCGAACGCCCCTCCCGTACGGACTAGCCCGCTGGGACCACCCCGAACCACCCGAAGAGACGGTGCAGTTGACCTGAACCGCCCCTGCGGGTGATGCGTCTTCCCAGGAGAGGACGAGCTGCCGCGAAATACCTGCGGAAGACCGTCCGTGGGGCAACACTGGGGACCGGAACCGAACCGACCGACGGGGGCGGCCATGAGCGCACAGAGCCGCAGGACATCCACCACGACGCAGCGAAAGAACCCACCCATGTGCCAGCATCAGCCTGCCTGTCCCACCGCCGACTCCGCCGACCGTGAGGCGGCCCGACTGATGGCACACCACCCGGAACAGGGCTGGAGCCTGCTGTGCAACGGTGTCCTGCTCTTCGAGGACACCGGCGAACTGCTGCCGGACGGGCAGATCATCGCCCCGCACCGGCCGCTGACCGCGGGACAGGTGACGACCGCCGCCTGAAGCCGCGCGGCAGGACACCGTACGAGGGAAACGCCGAGGGCCGGCCCGGAGGAGATCCTCCGAACCGGCCCTCGGCGCATGCTCAGTTGTCGTACTCGTCCAGCGGCGGGCAGGAGCAGACCAGGTTCCGGTCGCCGAAGGCACCGTCGATGCGGCGCACCGGCGGCCAGTACTTGTCGGCCGCCGAGACACCGGCCGGGAAGACGGCCTCGTCGCGGGTGTACGGGTGGTTCCACTCGCCGCCCAGCGCGGCCGCGGTGTGCGGGGCGTTGTGCAGCGGGTTGTCGTCGGCGGGCCACTCGCCCGAGGCGACCTTCTCGATCTCGGCGCGGATCGCGATCATCGTGTCGCAGAAGCGGTCGAGCTCGGTCAGGTCCTCGGACTCGGTCGGCTCGATCATGAGCGTGCCGGCCACCGGGAAGGACATCGTCGGCGCGTGGAAGCCGTAGTCGATGAGGCGCTTCGCGATGTCGTCGACGCTGACGCCGGTGGCCTTGGCCAGCGGACGGATGTCCACGATGCACTCGTGCGCGACCAGCCCGTTCGGACCGGTGTAGAGCACCGGGAAGTGCGGCTCCAGGCGCTTGGCGATGTAGTTCGCCGCGAGGACGGCGACCTGGGTGGCGCGCTTGAGGCCCTCGCCGCCCATGAGGCGCACGTACGACCAGGAGATCGGCAGGATGCCGGCGGAGCCCCACGGGGCGGCCGAGATCGGGCCGACACCGGTCTCCGGGCCCGCGGTGGGCTGGAGCGGGTGGTTCGGCAGGTAGGGGGCGAGGTGGGCGCGGACGCCGACCGGGCCGACGCCGGGGCCGCCGCCGCCGTGCGGGATGCAGAAGGTCTTGTGCAGGTTCAGGTGCGAGACGTCGCCGCCGAAGTGACCCGGCTTGGCGAGACCGACCAGCGCGTTGAGGTTGGCACCGTCGACGTACACCTGACCGCCGGCCTCGTGGACCTCGGCGCAGATGTCGGCGACGTGCTCCTCGAAGACGCCGTGCGTGGACGGGTAGGTGATCATCAGCACGGACAGCTCGTCGCGGTACTGGGCGATCTTGGCGCGCAGGTCCTCGACGTCGACCTCGCCGTCGTCGGCGGTCTTGACGACGACGACCTTCATGCCGGCCATCACCGCGGAGGCGGCGTTGGTGCCGTGCGCGGAGGACGGGATGAGGCAGACGGTGCGCTGCTCGTCGCCGTTGGCGCGGTGGTAGGCACGCACGGCCAGGAGGCCGGCGAGCTCGCCCTGCGAGCCGGCGTTGGGCTGGATCGACACCTTGTCGTAGCCGGTGACCTCGGCGAGGCGCTCTTCCAGCTCGGTGATGAGCGTGACGTATCCGGCGGCCTGGTCGACCGGCGCGAAGGGGTGCATCTGGCCGAACTCGGGCCAGGTCACCGGCTCCATCTCGGTGGTCGCGTTCAGCTTCATGGTGCAGGAGCCGAGCGGGATCATGCCGCGGTCGAGCGCGTAGTCGCGGTCCGCGAGCTTGCGCAGGTAGCGCAGCATCGAGGTCTCGGAGCGGTGCGCGTGGAAGACCGGGTGGGTCAGGTACGCGTCGGAGCGCAGCAGACCGGCGGGCAGCGTGTCCTCGGTGACCGCGTCGAGGGCCTCGACATCGGCCGTGACGCCGAAGGCGGCCCAGACGGCGGCGAGCTGCTCGCGCCCGGTGGTCTCGTCGCAGGAGATCGAGACGAGGTCGGCGTCGACGCGGTAGAGGTTCACGCCGGCCTCGCGGGCGGCGGCGACGACCTCGTCGGCCTTGCCGGCCACGCGGACGGTGAGGGTGTCGAAGTACGAGCCGTGCACGACCTCGACGCCACCGGCGGTGAGACCGGCCGCGAGGATGGCGGCGTACCGGTGCGTGCGCTCGGCGATCTGCTTCAGGCCGTCCGGACCGTGGTAGACGGCGTACATGCCGGCCATGACGGCGAGCAGCACCTGAGCGGTACAGATGTTGCTGGTGGCCTTCTCGCGGCGGATGTGCTGCTCGCGGGTCTGCAGGGCCAGGCGGTAGGCGCGGTTGCCGTCGGCGTCGACGGAGACGCCCACGAGGCGGCCGGGCAGGGAGCGGGCGTGCTTGTCCTGGACGGCCATGTAGCCGGCGTGCGGGCCGCCGAAGCCCATGGGGACGCCGAAGCGCTGGGTGGTGCCGACGGCGATGTCGGCGCCGAGCTCGCCCGGGGAGGTGAGCAGGGTGAGCGCGAGCAGGTCGGCGGCGACGGTGACGATCGCGCCGAGCTCGTGGGCGGCGTCGATCAGCGGCTTGATGTCGCGGACGGCGCCGGAGGCACCCGGGTACTGGATGAGCACGCCGAAGACACCGCGCTCGGCGACCTCGGCGGGGATGCCCCCGCTCAGGTCGGCGACGACGACCTCGACACCGGTCGGCTCGGCGCGGGTCTCGATGACGGCGATGGTCTGCGGCAGCGCGTCGGCGTCGACGAGGAAGACGCCGTTCTTGACCTTGCCGACCCGGCGGGAGAGGGCCATGGCCTCGGCGGCGGCGGTGCCCTCGTCGAGGAGGGAGGCGCCGGAGGTGGGCAGACCGGTGAGGTCGGCGACCATGGTCTGGAAGTTGAGCAGGGCCTCCAGGCGGCCCTGGGAGATCTCGGGCTGGTACGGCGTGTAAGCGGTGTACCAGGCCGGGTTCTCCATGACGTTCCGGAGAATCACGGGCGGAGTGAAGGTCCCGTGGTAGCCGAGACCGATCATCGGGGCGAGGACCTGGTTGCGGTCGGCGAGCGTGCGCAGCTCGGCGAGGACCTCGGCCTCGGTGCGCGCGGCCGGCAGGCCCAGCGCCTCGGCGTTCTTGATGACGTCCGGCACCGCGGCGGCCGTGAGCTCGTCGAGCGAGCCGTAACCGACCTGGGCGAGCATCTTGGCCCGAGCCTCGGCGTCGGGCCCGATGTGCCGCTGCTCGAACGGGATGCCCTGTTCGAGCTCGGAGAGCGGAGTGCGGTTGGCGGTCATGTACGGAGGCCTCCTGGTCGTCACGACCTGCGAGGGGCACCACGGCGCGGGTACCCGGACGGCCTCCCCCTCTGTCATCTCAACCTGAGAGTTTCACCGGCACGCCTCGCGGCCCGCCGGCTTTCACCGTCGGTGAGAGCGGAATGCCGTCGGACATCCGCTCTGCTTTCCAGAGTGACCTCGTCCGCGCGGTACAGGGGCCTGAGAGATTCCGGGGAGGATTTGCTCCTTCGGCGCCCACCGGAAGGTTTCTCCGGGGGACTCTCCCGCACAGGGTCGACAGCCACAACCAGCCTACCAGCGAGGTTGCGGCTTCCATCGCTCAAGTGGCCGACATCCCAGATGTGCACTTTCGTAGGGGTGTAGAGCAGTTGCGACCAGTTGGAGGGACCGTGCAGACCGATATCGATCCGCGCAGCCTGATCGGCCGCAAGGCGTTCGACCGGAACGGGCACAAGATCGGAACCGTGGACGAGGTGTACCTGGACGACGCGACCGGCGTCCCGGAGTGGGCCGCGGTCCGCACGGGCCTGTTCAGCAGGGACGCCTTCGTCCCCCTGGAGCCGAGCGCGCTGCTCGACGACGGCCTCCACATCCCGTACGAGAGGGCCCTGATCAAGGACGCCCCGGACTTCGGGGTGGGCCGCCACCTCTCGCCGGAGCAGGAACTCCAGCTCTACCGCCACTACAGCCTGGCCCTCCCGCCCCCGCCCCCGGACACCCCGGACAAGGACTTCGGCCGCCTGGCGGGCCAGGACGGCACCTGAGGGCCCAGCCGTCGGCCGAGGCGGCGCGGGTTGCCACCGCACGAGGCGGTGCGGTGGCAACCCGGGCCCGGCCGCGGGGCGCGGCGGCCCGCGCCCTCACGCCGCCGCGTCCCCCCGCACCAGCGGCAACGGCTCCGAAGGTTCCAGCTCCGGATCGTCCACGGAGAACGTCCGCACCCGCCCGGGCCCGGACCACGGCTCCTCGAACCGCACCGTGACCCGCCCGACCCCGCTCCCCTGGACCCACCCGGCCCCGTACACGGCGTGCCGCACGTCGTGCCCGGGCGCCCACACCCGCTCGGCGCTCTCCGCCTCGGCGGACGGCATCGCCTCCACCTCCGCGGCCGCCTCGGGCCCTACCTCCTCCGCCGGCCGCTCGGAGGCCCCGGCCTGAGCGAACAGATCCTCCTGCGTGTAGTCCGCGAGCCCGCTCACGCCGACCCCCAGCAAGCGCACGCCCCCCGTCGTGTCCACCGCCTCCAGGAGCCGCCCCACGGCCTCCCGTACGACGCCCGGGTCGTCCGTCGGCCCTCGCAGCGTCTCGGACCGGGTGAGCGTCGAGAAGTCGTAGCGCCGCACCTTCAGGACGATGGTCCGCCCTGAGTGCCCGGAGGCCCGCAGCCGCCCCACGCACCGCTCCGCGAGCCGTTCGACCTCGATCCGGATCCGTACGCGGTCGTGGATGTCCACGTCGAAGGTGTCCTCGACCGACACCGACTTGGCGTCCCGCTCGGCCACCACGGCCCGATCGTCGTACCCCCGGGCCATCCGGTACAGGGACGCCCCGTGCGCCCGTCCCAGGAGCCGTACGAGCTCGTCCTCGCCCGCTTCCGCGAGGTCGGACACGGTCGTCATCCCGGCGCGCCGCAGGTGCTCCCCGGTGGCCGGCCCGACCCCGGGCAGGATCCGTACCGATCGCGGCCCGAGCAGCTCCCGCTCGGTGCCGGGCTCGATCAGCACGAGCCCGTCCGGCTTGGCCTCCTCGGAGGCGATCTTCGCGATCATCTTGGACCCGGCGAGCCCCACGGACCCGGTGAGCCCGGTCGTGGCGAGGATGTCGGCCCGCAGCCGCTCCCCCACGGCCCGCGCGCTCGCGCTGTCGTCGGCGACACCGCCGGCTTCGAGATCGACGAAGGCCTCGTCGAGGCTGAGGGGCTCGACGAGCGGGGAGAGCCGCCCGAGCAGCTCCATGACCTGCTCGCTGATGGAGCGGTAGAAGGCGAAGCGCGGCACGAGATACGCGGCGTTCGGCGCGAGCCGCCGCGCCTGCCCCATCGGCATGGCCGAGTGCACCCCGAAGCGTCGGGCCTCGTAGGAGGCGGTGGCGACCACGCCCCGGGGCCCGAGGCCGCCGACGACCACGGGCTTTCCGCGCAGGCTGGGCTTCGACGCCTGCTCGGCGGCGGCGAAGAAGGCATCCATGTCGAGATGCAGGATGGTGGGCGCGGCTCTCACACGTCCGATGCTGCCCTACGCCACTGACAACGCCCCTGAGGCCCACCAGGCCCCGCCGCCGGAACGGGAACCGAACCGCGACGGGACCCGCCCTCAGACCGCCTTGTCGCGCCGCCGCCGCGCCAGCTCGTCGCCCGGGTTGTGCCCGACCAGCGTCTCGCCGGTGTCGACCCGCTCCCCGTGGAGCTGCGAGAGCGCGCCCTCGACATCGCGCCAGACGACCCCGACGGCGATGCCGAAGACGCCCTGCCCGCCCTGGAGGAGGTCGACGACCTCGTCGGGCGAGGAGCACTCGTAGACGGTGGCCCCGTCGCTCATGAGCGTCATCCGCTCCAGGTCCCGGAAGCCCCGGGCGCGCAGGTGCTGCACCGCGGCCCGGATGTTCTGGAGGGCCACCCCGGTGTCGAGGAAACGCTTGACGATCTTCAGCACGACGACGTCGCGGAAGCTGTACAGCCGCTGCGTCCCCGACCCGTACGCGGGCCGCACGCTCGGCTCCACCAGTCCGGTGCGTGCCCAGTAGTCCAGCTGGCGATAGGTGATCCCGGCGGCCGCGCAGGCCGTCGGTCCGCGGTAGCCGATCGCCTCGTCGGCGACGCCGGCACCGGTGTCCGTCCCGAGGTCGTCCACACTGCCGTGAAGCGGATACGGACCGCTCTCCCCGGACACGCGTCCGAGCGAGCTCCCTGCCGTACCGTCCGCGCTGCTCATCACGCCGACCCTCCGTCCTTGACCTGCCCACACGAAGGTAGGCAGTCACTCGGGGTGCGTCAACGATCGCCACACTCGGCACGCCGAGTGATAATCACCCTGAGAGTGGTTTCGCGTGTCCCTCTCCGGGGAAAGGCTACTCGAATGCTCTGACGGCACCCCGCGAACGGCCTTCGGCCGCACCGCTCCGCCTCACTGGCTGCTGCTCCCGAAGTCCTCCGGTGAGATCTGGTCGAGGAACTCGCGGAACTTCTCCACCTCGTCCTCCTGCTCGTCCGGAATCGCGATGCCGGCGTCGTCCAGCACACCGTCACTGCCGTAGATCGGCGTTCCGGTCCGGAGGGCCAGGGCTATCGCGTCGGACGGTCGCGCGCTCACCTCGACGCCGCTGGCGAAGACCAGCTCGGCGTAGAAGACCCCGTCACGCAGATCCGTGATGCGGACCTCGGTGAGCTCCTGCCCCACCGCCTCCAGCACGTCCTTGAACAGGTCGTGCGTCAGCGGCCGCGGCGGAGCCATCCCCTGCTGGGCGAAGGCGATCGCGGTCGCCTCACCCGGTCCGATCCAGATGGGGAGGTACCGATCGCCTCCCACTTCACGCAGGAGCACGATCGGCTGGTTGGAGGGCATTTCCACCCGGACACCCACAACGTCGAGCTCGTTCACACAGCAACCCTAGGACGTGCCCGACCGGTTTGGATAGTCGGGCCCCTCCGGGCCCCCTCCCGGAACACCCTCCGAGACCTCCCGAAACGCGCGGGGCGACGGGAACCGGGCCGCGCAAAGCCGAACCCGGGAGACGTGTCGACGGCACCCGATCACCGGAGCCGCGTCACTGCAGCCGGATCCCCAGCGCCGTCTGGACGAGCGCCGCGTGCAACCGCACCGACTGCGCGGCGAGCTCCTGCGCGGTGGCCTCCGCATGGGCCCTGGTCTGCGGATTGCGGTGCCGGCGCAGCGGCGCGACCACCTGCTCGATCAACCCGGCCTCCCGGTCGGCGGCGGCCTTGACGGCCCGCAGGTGCCGGGGTTCCAGACCGAATCTCCCCAGGTCCGCGACGAGTCTGGCGACGGTGACGGCCTCGGCGTCGTAGCCGCCGCCCTCCGTCTCGGCGATCAGGCCGTACGACTCCCACTCGGAGAGCTCGGTCTCGGTCACCTCGGCGGCGGCGATCAGTTCGTCCCGCCCGAGCCGCGCGACGGTCGGCGACTCCGCCTCGTCCTGCTCCCAGGCCCCTTCGAGGAGGTCCCGCCGCCGCCCGGGCGCGGGGAGCTTGATCTGCTCGCCCCGTTCGAGGGCGTCGAGGTGCTCGCGGATGACCTTCAGCGGAAGGTAGTGGTCCCGCTGCATCCGCAGGATGCGGGCGAGCCGCTCCACGTCCTGCGGGCTGAACTTCCGGTATCCGGAGGCCGTCCGACGGGGCTCGACCAGCCCCTCGGCCTCCAGGAACCGGATCTTGGAGATCGTCACTTCGGGAAATTCGTCGCGCAGCTGGTTCAGCACCGTCCCGATGCTCACCAGCCGGTCGCCCGCGGTGGCGGTGCCGGATCCGGCACCGCCCGTCGGTGTTCGCAGCATGGACCTTCCCTGAAGGGGCTTCCCCGAGGCGTCACACGCCTCGCTGGCTCGAGTAGAAGACCAGCCGGTACTTGCCGATCTGCACCTCGTCGCCGTTGGACAGAACGACCGAGTCGATCGGCTCACGGTTGACGTAGGTGCCGTTGAGGCTGCCGACGTCGGCGACGGTGAAGCTGCCGTCCTGGGCCCGGCGGAACTCGACATGGCGCCGGGAGACGGTGAAGTCGTCCAGGAAGATGTCGCTCTGCGGGTGACGGCCGGCCGTCGTCAGCTCGCCGTCGAGCAGGAACCGGCTGCCCGAGTTCGGCCCCCGGCGCACCACGAGGAGCGCGGAGCCCGAAGGCAGTGCCTCCACGGCGGCGAGCGCCTCGGGAGACAGCGACGGAAGGGCGGTCTGACCGGTGACCTCCGCGTCGTACGCCTCAAGGCCCGAGATGGAGATCGTCGACGTCGTCTCCGACGCACGCTCGGGGGCGACGCCGCCCCGCAGCGGCGTACCGCAGTGGGAGCAGAAGCGGCTGTCGGCCGTGTTGCGGTGACCGCACCTCGTGCACACCGGCATGGACGCATCCTCCTGCCGCGGCTGCCCCGCGGAGGTCTGTGTCGCGTACGGGTCGGACGCAAACCCTCCACCCGTACTTGAGGTTGATGGTTCTCCGAAACCTATGCGGGCGGCACCGGCGGGGTCAACAGAAGACGCGCCCTGTGTGCCCGGAATGTCACCGCCCCGACCGTCGACCTCGTCGCGGAAGAGCGGGCGCTCGCCGCCCTGCTCCTCACTCTGGGCGTGGCGCGGCGCGGCGTGCCTGGCGTTGCCGCCGTCCTCGCGTGCGCTCTTGCCGAACAACTTCGCAAACAACTTCACGGGCGATTCCCCTTGACCGAAACAGACCCGCCCGTGGGGCAGGACGAACCAAAATCCTTCACACCTGCCGACCCGGACACTTTCACAACGTCCGTATCCTCCGGACAGTTTCCACCACGCACCACCGTTGTGGTGCGCCGACCCCCCGCAACGTCTTGCCCTTGTCGCGGGACCCCCTCCGTCCCCCGCTCACTGGGAGGACGACTGAGCGTAGTCAGGCCGCTTCGCGGGTCGCAAGGCGTCGACGACGATCTTCGCCGACCGCTCCACCGTGGCTGTGGCCTGCTCCTTCTCCAGGGTCTGCACGACACCGCCGGGGATGTTGAGCGCGGGCTCGAGATCCTCCGGCTTGCCGATGACCTTGAAGACGTACGGAGCGGTCACCTTCGTTCCATCGATACGCATGTCATCACCACTACCGGTGAAATAACTGTCCGCGACCACCCGGACACCGTTGACCTGGATCGCCTCGGCGCCCGCCGCGCGCAGCTCCTGGATGGCGTCGAGGAGCATGTCCGACTCGACCGCCCCGGTGGGATCACCGACGGTGAGGGTGATGCCGGGCCCCTCGGCGGCGACGCTGCCGGCGAGGATGCCGAGCTGTTGCTCCTTCTCCTGGGTCTGCTTGCGCGCCTCCTCGGCCTGGTCCGAGCTGGACTCCAGCTCGGTGCGCTGCTTCTCCAGACGGGCCTTCTCGTCCTCCAGGCGCTGCGTGCGGTCGTCGAGTTCGTCGAGGATGCGCACGAGGTCCTCCTGACGGGCCCCGCGCAGCGCGCTGTTCTCGCTCGTCGAGGAGACCTGGATGGCCAGGCCGAGACCGAGGACGAACAGCAGCAGCGCGACGACGAGTTGGGCCCGGGTCACCCGCGGCGGCCACAGGGCGGAGGCGAGCCTCCGCCGCCCACTCGGCGCGGCGACGGCCGGCGGCCCGGCCGTCACGGCCTCGGGCTGCGCCACCCCAGGCTTCGCGACCTCGGGGGTCTCGGACACCCCGGTCTGCTCCGGCCGCTCGGGGCTCTGCGACTGACCCGGGCTCCGGGACTCCTCGGGGCTCCGGGGCCGCTCGGGGCTCTGGGGCTGCTCAGGGCTCCGGGGCTGCTCGGGCTGCTGCGCCGGCCGCTCAGGCTGTTCGGGCTGCTGCGCCGACCGCTCGGGGCGCTCGGGCCGCTCGGGGTTCTGAGGGTTCTCGCTCATCGGCCTCACGCCCGGAAGACGTGACGCCGGATGGCGGCAGCGTTGGAGAAGATGCGGATGCCGAGCACGACGACCACACCGGTCGACAGCTGCGCGCCGACGCCCAGCTTGTCGCCGAGGAAGACGATCAGCGCGGCCACGACCACGTTGGACAGGAACGAGACCACGAAGACCTTGTCGACGAAGATCCCGTCGAGCATGGCCCGCAGGCCGCCGAAGACCGCGTCGAGGGCGGCGACCACGGCGATCGGAAGATAGGGCTCGACCACCGCCGGAACCTCGGGGCGGACCAACAGCCCGACCACGACTCCGACGATCAGGCCCAGTACGGCGATCACGATGTGCCCTTCCCTGTGTCGGCCGTGGCCCGACCGGAGGGCGTCGCCACCCCGGCCCCCCTCGGCTCTGCGGTACGTACGGTCAGGCTCGGCGCGGCCGGCAGGCGTACGTCGCCCTCGGCCGAGATGCTGCTCCTGATCCCGAAGTTCTCCACCAGCGCGTGCAGGTACTGCCCGTCGGCGCTGTCCTGGAACGCGGTGCTCAGCCGCTGTCCGTCCCCGATCGCGAGGACGGTGTACGGCGGCACCAGCGGCTTGTTGTCGACCAGTATGGCGTCACCGGCGGCCCGGATCGCGGACAGCGATGTCAGCCGCTGGCCGTTGATCGCGACGGCCTCGGCACCCGACTCCCACAGTCCGTTGATCACTCGCTGCATGTCCCGGTCGCGGACCCGGCCGGTGTCGGAGAAGCCGGTGCTCTCCCGCGGTCCGCCGCCACCGGTGTCGGTGCCCTTGGCGTCGTCGACGACGAGCTTCACACCGGGGCCGTGCACGGGCGTCGCACCGGAGAGGAGCGCCACGAGCTCGGCCTGGTCGCCGCCGTGCTGCTGCAGAGCCTGCCGCTGACGGTCCCCGACCTCGGTCCGGATCCGCTCGACGTCCTCCTCCAGCTGATCGGCGGTCGACGTCTCCTTCTCGATGCGGTCGATCAGGTCCTGTCGCTCCTTGGCGACGACCGGCGCGGAGATCCGCGCCTCGGCCGCGCCGACGGTCACGACGGCGGCGGCGAGCAGGAGCCCCGCGGCGACACCCAGTTTGGCCCGCAGGTTACGGGGCAGCCCGCCGCCCTCGGCCGCGCGCCGGGCGGTCGCCTCGGCATAGCCGTCGTCGAGCGCATGGTCGATCACGTTGTTCAGCAGCGACATGGACGCGTCCGGACGCGGCGGCGGTGATCCGGTGCTCCGAACGGGGGGCTGCTGCGACATGCCGCACATCGTCGCACGTCGCACGGCCTACCGCCGAATGGCCCCTCCGTACGGCCGGGAGGCACCCCTCGGGCACCTCCCGGCCGAACCGCGTCTTACCGTCAGCGACCTGCGCTGTCGACCACCTCGGCCCACTCGTCGAGCAGGGTCTGCGCGGAGGCGTCGTCGGGCCCTTCCGCCCACAGATGGGTGACGGCCTCGGCGGGGTCGGGCAGCACCATCACCCACCGCCCGTCGGCCTCGACCACCCGGACTCCGTCGGTGGTGTCGACGGACCGGCTGCCCGCCGCCTCCACCACCCGGCGCATCACCAGACCCTTCACGGCCCACGGGGTCGCGATGTCCTTCTTCAGGACGTGCGCCCGCGGGATCCGGGCGTCGATCTGGCTCAGCGTGAGCTGCGTCCGCGCGACGAGCCCGATCAGCCGCACGAAGGCGGCGGCCCCGTCGAAGACGCTGCTGAACTCGGGCACGATGAACCCGCCGCGCCCGTCGCCACCGAAGATCGTCGACTCCTCGCGGCCGACCCGAGTGAGGTCGTCGGGCGAGGTGGTCGTCCACTCGACCTGGGTGCCGTGGTACGCGGCGACCTGCTCGGCGATACGGGTCGTGGTGACCGGCAGCGCGACCCGCCCGGACCGCCGCTCGGCCGCCACGAGGTCGAGCATCACCAGGAGCGCCCGGTCGTCCTCGATGATCCGCCCCCGCTCGTCCACGAGCGACAGCCGCTCGCCGACGGGGTCGAACCGCACGCCGAACGCGGCCCGCGCCGAGGCCACGATCTCCCCGAGCCGTACGAGCCCGGCCCGCCGGCTCTCGGCCGACTCGGTAGGGCGGGACTCGTCGAGGCCGGGGTTGATGGTCAGCGAGTCGACCTGGAGCCGCCCGAGCAGGCTAGGCAGAACGAGCCCGGCGCTGCCGTTGGAGGCGTCCACGACGACCTTCAGTCCGGCTTCCGCGATCCCGGTGGTGTCGACGTTCCGCAGCAGCGAGCCGGTGTACGAGTCGAAGACACTGGCCGGGAAGGACAGGTCGCCGATCTCCCCGGGGAACGCCCGCCGGTACTCCTGGCGGGCGAAGACCCGGTCGAGCTTCCGCTGCCCGCCCTGCGAGAGGTCGGCTCCCCGTTCGTCGAAGAACATGATGTCCACGGAGTCGGGCACCCCGGGCGAGGTCCGCACCATGATCCCGCCGGCGCTTCCCCGCGCGGTCTGCTGCCGCGCGACCGGCAGCGGTACGTTCTCCAGGTCCCGTACGTCGATGGCGCTGGCCTGCAGCGCCGAGATCACCGCCCGTTTCAGCGCCCGGGCTCCCCGGGAGTGATCGCGCGCGGTCGTGACGGTCGACCCCTTCTTCAGGGTCGTCGCGTACGCCCCCGCCAGCCGTACGGCCAGCTCGGGGGTGATCTCCACGTTCAGGATGCCGGAGACCCCGCGCGCCCCGAAGAGATGGGCCTGCCCGCGGGACTCCCAGATGACGGAGGTGTTGACGAAGGCGCCGGCCTCGATCGTCTTGAAGGGGTAGACGCGCACGTTGCCCTGCACGATCGATTCTTCCCCGACGAGGCACTCGTCCCCGATGACGGCTCCGTCCTCGATCCGGGCGGCCCGCATGATGTCGGTGTTCTTCCCGATCACACAGCCGCGCAGATTGCTCTGCTGCCCGATGTAGACGTTGTCGTGGACGACCGCCTTGTGCAGGAAGGCTCCGCTCTTGACGACCACGTTGGAGCCGATGACGGTGTGCTCACGGATCTCGGCACCGGCCTCGACCTTGGCGTAGTCACCGATGTAGAGCGGCCCGCGCAACTCCGCCTCGGGATGCACCTCGGCGCCTTCCGCGACCCACACGCCGGGCGAGATCTCGAAGCCGTCGATGTCGACCTGGACCTTGCCCTCCAGGACGTCCGCCTGGGCCTTCACGTAGCTCTCGTGCGTGCCGACGTCCTCCCAGTAGCCCTCGGCGACATAGCCGAAGATCGGCTTGCCCTCCTTCATGAGCTGCGGGAAGACATCACCCGACCAGTCGACCGGAACATCCGCTTCGACGTAGTCGAAGACCTCGGGCTCCATCACGTAGATGCCCGTGTTCACGGTGTCCGAGAAGACCTGGCCCCAGGTGGGTTTCTCCAGGAAGCGCTCGACCTTTCCCTCTTCGTCGACGATCGTGATCCCGAATTCCAGCGGATTGGGCACCCGGGTCAGACAGACCGTGACGAGGGCGCCCTTCTCCTTGTGGAAGGCGATGAGATCGGAGAGGTCGAAATCGGTGAGTGCGTCCCCCGAGATGACGAGGAATGCGTCGTCCTTCAACGCTTCCTCGGCGTTCTTCACACTGCCCGCTGTACCGAGTGGCTTTTCCTCGTTGGCATACGTGAGCTCCATCCCGAGCTCTTCTCCGTCGCCGAAGTAGTTCCTGACGAGAGAGGCGAGAAACTGCACGGTGACGACGGTCTCGTTGAGACCGTGCCTCTTGAGCAGTCGTAGGACGTGCTCCATGATCGGCCGGTTCACCACCGGCAGCAGAGGCTTGGGCATGCTCGAGGTCATGGGGCGAAGGCGGGTTCCTTCGCCACCGGCCATCACGACGGCCTTCATGTCGGAAGCGTCCTCCTTGAAGAGACGACGGTCCTGCCGACTTCACCTGTCTGCTCAGGGGCCCTCTGACTCCTCGTTGTTGCCGGCGACGCTGCTCGACACAGGACAGACGGGCTCAATCGGCCGCGGTATCCGCCTTCACGAGTCGACGGACCTGGACCACGTAGAGGATCCCTGCCCACCAATACAGAGTTGTACCCCATCCGGCGAAGGCCCACCCGAAAACTTCAGCGAGTGACGAAAGCCAGCTCCTTCCGTCACTGAGAAGCAGCAGCGGGAAGGCGTACATCAAGTTGAAAGTGGCAGCTTTTCCGAGGAAGTTCACCTGCGGCGGCGGGTACCCGTGCCGGCGGAGGATTCCCACCATCACGAGCAACATCAACTCGCGGGCGAAAAGGGCCGCGGTCAGCCAGATCGGCAGGATCTCGCGCCAGGTCAGCCCGATGAGCGTGGAGACGATGTACAGCCGGTCGGCGGCGGGGTCGAGGAGCCGGCCCAGGTTGCTGATCTGGTTCCAGCGCCGGGCGAGCTTCCCGTCGAGGTAGTCGCTGACGCCGCTGAGCATCAGCACGAGCAGGGCCCAGCCATCACTGTTGGGACCACCGAACACGGGTCGGAGAATCAGCCACAGGAAGAGTGGCACACCCACGAGCCGAGCCATGCTCAGAATATTGGGGATGGTGAGGACCCGGTCGGTCTGAACGCGAGTCTCCTGGACCTCCACCCGGGGGCCTCCTGCTGGGAACGTACGGACGATGCCCCACGACCTTACCCTCAGCCACGACACCGCGGCGCACAGGGGGCTCCGCCCGGCAGCAGAACGCAAAAATGCCTCAACCCCCGGACGATGTCCGGGGGTTGAGGCTAATGATTGTTCGGCGGCGTCCTACTCTCCCACAGGGTCCCCCCTGCAGTACCATCGGCGCTGAAAGGCTTAGCTTCCGGGTTCGGAATGTAACCGGGCGTTTCCCTAACGCTATGACCACCGAAACTCTATGAAGTTCACGAACCGCCGCACCCCGCAGGGGGCGTGTTCGTTGCTTCAGAACTAACACAGTGGACGCGAGCAACTGAGGACAAGCCCTCGGCCTATTAGTACCGGTCAGCTCCACCCATTACTGGGCTTCCACATCCGGCCTATCAACCCAGTCGTCTACTGGGAGCCTTACCCTCTCAAGGAGGTGGGAATACTCATCTCGAAGCAGGCTTCCCGCTTAGATGCTTTCAGCGGTTATCCCTCCCGAACGTAGCCAACCAGCCATGCCCTTGGCAGGACAACTGGCACACCAGAGGTTCGTCCGTCCCGGTCCTCTCGTACTAGGGACAGCCCTTCTCAATATTCCTACGCGCACAGCGGATAGGGACCGAACTGTCTCACGACGTTCTAAACCCAGCTCGCGTACCGCTTTAATGGGCGAACAGCCCAACCCTTGGGACCGACTCCAGCCCCAGGATGCGACGAGCCGACATCGAGGTGCCAAACCATCCCGTCGATATGGACTCTTGGGGAAGATCAGCCTGTTATCCCCGGGGTACCTTTTATCCGTTGAGCGACGGCGCTTCCACAAGCCACCGCCGGATCACTAGTCCCGACTTTCGTCCCTGCTCGACCCGTCGGTCTCACAGTCAAGCTCCCTTGTGCACTTACACTCAACACCTGATTGCCAACCAGGCTGAGGGAACCTTTGGGCGCCTCCGTTACCCTTTGGGAGGCAACCGCCCCAGTTAAACTACCCATCAGACACTGTCCCTGATCCGGATCACGGACCGAGGTTAGACATCCAGCACGACCAGAGTGGTATTTCAACGGCGACTCCACCATGACTGGCGTCACGGCTTCAAAGTCTCCCACCTATCCTACACAAGCCGAACCGAACACCAATATCAAACTGTAGTAAAGGTCCCGGGGTCTTTCCGTCCTGCTGCGCGAAACGAGCATCTTTACTCGTAGTGCAATTTCACCGGGCCTATGGTTGAGACAGTCGAGAAGTCGTTACGCCATTCGTGCAGGTCGGAACTTACCCGACAAGGAATTTCGCTACCTTAGGATGGTTATAGTTACCACCGCCGTTTACTGGCGCTTAAGTTCTCAGCTTCGCCCTGTCGAAACAGAGCTAACCGGTCCCCTTAACGTTCCAGCACCGGGCAGGCGTCAGTCCGTATACATCGCCTTACGGCTTCGCACGGACCTGTGTTTTTAGTAAACAGTCGCTTCTCGCTGGTCTCTGCGGCCACCCCCAGCTCAGGAGGAAAACTCCATCACCAGGCGTGGCCCCCCTTCTCCCGAAGTTACGGGGGCATTTTGCCGAGTTCCTTAACCATAGTTCACCCGAACGCCTCGGTATTCTCTACCTGACCACCTGAGTCGGTTTAGGGTACGGGCCGCCATGAAACTCGCTAGAGGCTTTTCTCGACAGCATAGGATCATCCACTTCACCACAATCGGCTCGGCATCAGGTCTCAGGCTTCATGTGTGACGGATTTGCCTATCACACGCCCTACACCCTTACCCCGGGACAACCACCGCCCGGGCTGGACTACCTTCCTGCGTCACCCCATCGCTTACCTACTAC